>JAEWVY010000316.1 GCA_023396625.1 Pseudomonadota bacterium
CTCGCCCCGCGTGACCGCGCTGTGAATGGGTTCGGAGAGCACGGCCCAGTACCCCGCGAGCTGACCCGCGGCCGGCCCCACCTCGACCTGGACCCGGTCGCCATGGCGTTCCATGCTCAGCCGCGGCGCGCCCGTCCCGGCGGGCCTGGGCAGGTCGCCGGCGGCACGATCATGCCAGTCGCGGTCGTCCACACCATTGACGATGACCTGCGGCGTATAGACGTATCTCGCGCCCAGCGCCGCCTGCCACTGGCGCTGGCGCAGCGTGGTGGCCGGTAAGGCCAGCTTGTCCTGCCAACCCAGGTGGTCCCAGTAGTTCACATGAAACCCCAGTGCCAGTGTTCGGCCGTCGTCTGGCAAGCGGCTGAGCCACCGGTCCGCCGGCGGGCAGGAACTGCAGCCCTCCGAGGTATACAGCTCCACCACGCTGGGGGGCGAATGGGGCGCCACGGCCTGGGCCCGGCAGCCCATGGCCGCCACCCCGTCGAGCGGGGACAGCACCAGCAAGGCGTAGGCAATGCAAAACGGGCGGACAGGCGCCGGCATCCGAAGGCGCTGGACGGGCATGGCTCACTCCTGAGAATGGGTGTGCGAACTCGCCCCGGAAAACGGCGGACCGATTTCCGGCAACGACAGTGTCCCGGTATGTCGCGGTCTGGGGGCCGTTCTTACACCCCTCTGGGTGCCGGCCCCTTCCCGGCCAAGGGCCTCACACGACGCGTTGCGCCAGTTCCCCCCGGGCGTACCGGGCAGCCACCACCTGCAGGCTGTCGCCCTTGATCTTGCCGGCCTGGCCCTCGCAGCCGAATTCGACGTACCGCTGCCTGCAGATGGCCTTGGCCGCCTCGCGCGCGGGCTTGAGCCATTCGCGTGCGTCGAATTTATCCGGGTTCTCGTGCAGGAACTTGCGCACGGCGCCGGTCATGGCCAGGCGGATGTCGGTGTCGATGTTGATCTTGCGCACGCCGTACTTGATGGCATGCTGGATTTCCTCGACCGGCACGCCGTAGGTCTCCTTCATGTTGCCCCCGTACTGGCGGATGACGGCCAGCAGCTCCTGCGGCACGCTGGAGGAGCCGTGCATCACCAGATGGGTATTCGGGATGCGGCGGTTGATTTCCTTGATGCGATCGATGGCCAGGATGTCGCCGGTGGGCTTGCGGGTGAACTTGTAGGCGCCGTGGCTGGTGCCGATGGCGATCGCCAGCGCGTCCAGCTGCGTGCGCTTGACGAAGTCGGCAGCCTGCTCGGGATCGGTCAGCAACTGCTCGCGCGTCATGGTGGCGTCGGTGCCGTGGCCGTCTTCCTTGTCGCCCTTCATGGTTTCGAGCGAGCCGAGGCAGCCCAGTTCGCCCTCGACCGTCACGCCCGTGGCGTGGGCCATGTCCACCACCTGGCGGGTGACCTCGACGTTGTAGTCGTAACTGGCAATGGTCTTGCCGTCGGACATCAGCGAGCCATCCATCATGACCGAGGAGAAGCCCAGGCCGATGGCCCCCTTGCAAACCTCCGGGCTCTGACCATGGTCCTGGTGCATGACCAGCGGAATGTGCGGATACGCCTCGATGGCGGCGAGGATCAGGTGCTTGATGAAGGCTTCGCCCGCGTACTTGCGCGCGCCGGCGCTGGCCTGCAGGATGACCGGCGCGCCCACCTCGTCGGCCGCGGCCATCACGGCCTGCACCTGCTCCAGGTTGTTGACGTTGAAAGCCGGGATGCCATAGCCGTTGGCCGCGGCATGGTCGAGCAGTTCGCGCATGGAAACGAGAGCCATGATGAAGGTCCTGGAAGGTGGAAAACGGCGCCGATTCTAACGGCGCCCCCTCGCGCGGACCTGACGTTCCCTGCCCGGCCCCGAGGCCGGCGCCGCCTCAGGTCGCGCGACAGAGCTTGAGCATGTTCGTGCCGCCGGGCGAGCCCATCGGCTCGCCGCAGGTGATCGCGTAGACCTCGCCCCTGGCCATGATGCCGCGCGACTTGAGGTAACTCTCCGCCTGCGCCAGCGCGGTGTCGCGGTCGGCGCTGGTGTCCATCAGCATGGGGTGCACGTTGCGGCACAGCGTCAGCCGCCGCTGTGTCGCCAGCCGCGCGGTCAGCGCGTAAATGGGGATGTGCGTGCGCTGGCGGCTCATCCACAGCGCGGTGGAGCCCGATTCGGTCAGCGCCACGATGGCCTTGGCGCCCAGATGGTGCGCGGTGAACAACGCGCCCATGGCGATGGACTGGTCGATGCGGCCAATGGTCTTGCTGCCGAAATCCGCGTCCAGCGCGGCGTGGTCGGTCTGATCGGCCATTTCGGCCGCCTCGCAGATCTTGGCCATTTCCCTCACCGTCTCCAGCGGGTACTTGCCGGCCGCGGTTTCGGCCGAGAGCATCACCGCGTCGGTGCCGTCCAGCACGGCGTTGGCCACGTCGCTCACCTCGGCGCGCGTGGGCACGGGGTTGGTGATCATGGACTCCATCATCTGCGTGGCGGTGATCACCACCTTGTCGCGCTCGCGCGCCAGCCTGATCATGCGCTTTTGCAGGGCCGGCACGGCGGCGTTGCCCACCTCCACGGCCAGGTCGCCGCGCGCCACCATGATGCCGTCGCTGGCCAGCAGGATTTCCTCCAGCAGCGGAATCGCCTCCGCGCGCTCGATCTTGGCGATCAGTCCCGGCCGATGGCCGGATTCCGCCGCCGCCACGTTGCACAGCTGGCGCGCCATCTCCATGTCGGTGGCGTTCTTGGGAAAACTCACCGCCACGTAATCGGCCTGGAAGGACATGGCCGTTTTGATGTCCTCCATGTCCTTGGCCGTCAGCGCCGGTGCGGTCAGCCCGCCGCCTTGCTTGTTGATGCCCTTGTTGTTGGACAGCTCGCCACCGAGCTTGACGGTGGTGTGCACCTGCTCGCCACGCACCGCGTCCACGGCCAGCACGATCAGGCCGTCGTTGAGCAAAAGCACGTCGCCCGGCTTCACGTCGCGCGGCAGCTCCTTGTAGTCCAGCCCGACGCCCCGCTGGTCGCCCGGCTCGGTGCGCGAGGCATCGAGCACGAAAGGTTCACCCGGCGCCAGCGTGACCTTGCCCTCGGCGAACTTGCCCACGCGGATCTTGGGCCCCTGCAGGTCGGCCATGATCGCCACCTCGCCGCCCGCGCGCCGGGCCGCCTCGCGCACCGCACGGGCCCGGTCGATGTGGTCCTGCGCCTTGCCATGGCTGAAATTCAGCCGCACGACGTTGACCCCGGCGCCGATCATCGCCTCCAGCAATGCCGGGTCACTCGACGCCGGACCCAGGGTGGCAACGATTTTGGTGGCGCGACGCGACATGGGGGAGGTCTCCTTGGTTCTTCAAGACCCATTTTCCCACGCGAATGTGACAGCCACCGGGTGGCGAGGGAAAGACTGCCCGTGAGCCGGCTGTACGCGCACTTGTTCAAGGCGATGTAGGCAACAACCCTCTGTGATGGGCTTGCCAACCGCTCCCGGGCGCTACAGAATCCCTCCACTACAAGAACATGTTGAGGGAGCGGAGGATGAAGACGAAGAACCCGCAAGGCCGGTGGATTGCCGGATGGGCAATGGGCACAAGCTTGCTGATGGCCACCGCGGCCATGGCGCAAACTCCCAGCCTACCCCCCGGCGCCACGCCGCACTGGACGATCAGCCCCCCGCCCGCACCGCCAGCCAGACGAGAGACGGCCAGCGACCCCAACGCCCCCCAGCGCGTCGACTACTACGACACCAGCCTGACCGCCTGCCCGGCCGGGTCCCGGCTGGGGTATTTCTGGTACTACCAGGACAACCCTGATTTCAGGGGGTCGAGCTGGTGCGGCGCGGCGGAAGCCGACATTGCGTGGGCAAACATTGAAACCTCGCAACCAACCCACAAGCCCGTTTGGCTGGTCAGTTGCGTGCCGGGCGAATATTGGACCTATGCTCATGGCTACCTGGATGCGCCCGGCGGAAACCCCACGGGGCAGGTTTACTACAGCCCCCAATACCGTGGCATCAACCTGGCCTGCTATGTGGACCCCACACCAC
>JAEWVY010000380.1 GCA_023396625.1 Pseudomonadota bacterium
GTGCAAGCCTGTCGGTATGTCACGCCGCCAGCGTCGCATTCAGCACGCAACAGGGCGATCAGATCCTCGGCCGAGCGGTCGCAGAACAACTGACCTTTGTGCTTTTCGTGAAAGGCAATGTTGTGCCGGGTCATCAGGCTCGTGAAGTCCGCAGGGGTGTAGCGCGACAGGGCCGAGCGGCAGAAATTCGGGTTGTCGCTCAGGAAATGCCGTTGCGGCGCCGCCGGGTCGAGCAGGCGGTTGGTGAAATTGCAGCGCCCACCGCCGGAGATGCGGATTTTCTCGGCCAGTTTGTCGCTGTGATCGAGCAGCAGGACCTTGAGTCCCCGTTGCCCAGCCACGCCGGCGCAGAACAGGCCGGCTGCGCCGGCCCCCACAATGACCACGTCGAATGCTTGCATGACGCCTCGAGTGTAGGCGGGGGACGCGGGCAAGATGCTTTTCGGGCCCCTGGCTTGGCTTTGCGGGTGGGTCAGGGCCCGCCGATCAGGGCGACCGGCGGGCAGGGTGCGGTGGTGGAGGCACTGGCCCGTGCCAGGTCACGCAGTTGCGGCACGCACGAGCCGCACTGTGTGCCGCAGCGCAGGTTTGCCTGCAGTTGGGTGAGACGTTCGTCGGCGCTGCCCGAGGCTGTGCCCAGGAACTGGCGAATGACGTCTTCGCGGACATCCAGACAGGCGCAAACCTGACGGCCTCGAGACGGGTGGGGCCCGAGGCGCGGCGCGGCGCGGGGGGCGAGCAGGAGGCGGGCTTCGGAGGGCACTGGCGCGTCGTCCTGCAGGCAGGCCAGCAGCCAGTCGGCTGGGCGTGTGTCACCCGCCAGCAGCATGGCCTGCAGCCGGTGGCCGTCCTGCGCCGTACCCAGCCGCAGCGCCCGCAGCACGCCGCGCGGCGCGTCGTCGTAGCGCAGCACATCGGAGGCCCCGAGGTTCAGCAGGCGGCTCCACTCATCGATCAGTGTGCGCGGTGGCGCGGCGGGGTGCGCCGCCTGCAGCAGCAGGCCTTCGCGTTCCCGTCCGAAAGGCACGCAACTGAAGAAGGCCAGCGCGCCCAGGCTTTGGCACAGGGCCTCGCGGGTGGTGAGCAGTTGTCCTGGCGCCAGCCACGCGGCCGCGCGCAGCGTCCACGGGAGCCTGGCCGGTTCGATCGACACCGCAGCGTGTTTGAGTTCTGGCTGGTGCGAGTGTGGGCAGAACGCGGGGTTGGTGAGCTGGTTGATTCCGGCCAGCGGGTGGCCGTTTGCAGCGCGTCCTCCCAAGGAGGCTGCGCCCCAGTGCATGGCGATGAAAGCCTGGCCTGGTGGGAGGCCCGGATCTGCCTGGGCGGGCAGCACGAGCTCGCCGCGTCGGCTCCGCACGCGGGCCAGCGCGCCGGCCGCCAGGCCCAGGCGGGCCAGGTCGTCCGGGTGCAATTGGACTGAAGGCTCGGGGCTGTGGCCGAACAGGCGGCCCAGCGTGCCCGTGCGTGTCATGCCGTGCCATTGGTCACGCAGGCGGCCGGTGGTCAGCGCCAGGGGGTACGTTGATTCGCAGGGCTCGGCCACGGGCGACCACGGCAGGTCGGCGAAGCGGGCGCGGCCGTCCGGCGTGCAGAAGCGCCCTTCGGTGTACAGCCGGGCACGACCCAGCTGGGTGGCGCCGGCGGCCAGGGCGGCCGCGGCTTGATCAGCGGGGCAAGGCCACTGCTGCGGCCCAAGCTGTTCGAGCCGCGCGTAGCTGAGGCCTGTGACGTCCAGGTCCCGCCCGCGTGTGGTCTCGCGGTGCTCGTTCCAGACGGCTTCGGGCGTGTCCCAGGGAAACAGCGTGGGCTGACCGGGGTTCAGCCGGGCTTCCAGCCGGCGGCCCAGGTCGCGGGCGATCAGCCAGTCGGGACGCGGTGCCGTGTCGGGGGTGAGGTGCGGAGGAGGCACGGCGGCGCGCATGCGGCTGATCCGCCGTTCGCTGTTGGTGACGGTGCCATCCTTTTCTCCCCAGGTGGTGGCTGGCAGCAGCAGGTCTGCGAAGGCACACGTCTCGCTGGTGGCGAAGGCTTCCTGTACCACGACGAACTCGGCGCGCTGAAGGGCGCGGCGTACCATGGCCTGGTCGGGCAGCGACTGCGCGGGGTTGGTGCAGGCGATCCACAGCGCCCGTACTTCGCCGTCGGC
Organism: Pseudomonadota bacterium; assembly: GCA_023396625.1. GTDB lineage: Bacteria > Pseudomonadota > Gammaproteobacteria > Burkholderiales > Burkholderiaceae_C > JAEWVY01. The sequence goes on from JAEWVY010000380.1 coordinate 2,147, forward strand.
CGCGGCCTGGAACATTTCAACCGCGGTGCGGCCGGGCGTGGCGGGCACCTCGGGAACCCCCCACAGCGCCGCCACTTCGGCGCGGTGCGCCGGGTTGGCCAGGTCACGGTGGGCGCTGAGCAGGTTGGCCATGCCCCCGACTTCGCGCCCACCCATGGCGTTGGGCTGGCCGGTGAGGGAGAACGGTCCAGCGCCTGGCCGGCCGATCTGGGCCGTGGCCAGGTGCAGATGAATCAGGTGGGCATTCTTGGCTGCGCCGTTGGCCGACTGGTTCATGCCCTGGCAGTACAAGCTCAGCGAGGCCTGGGAGGTGGCGAACCAGCGCGCGGCGACCAGCAGATCCTGTGGCGGCAGGCCGCAGTCGGCAGCCACGCGCTCGGGCGTGGCGCCTCGCACCTGGGCTTCCAGAGCATCGAATCCACGGGTGTGGGCCTCGATGTAGTCCCGGCGGACCCAGCCCTCCCTGAGCATGATGTGCAGCAGTCCCTGGGCCAGGCGCACGTCGGTGCCGGGACGCAGCGGCAGATGCAGGTCGGCGACGGCGGCGGTCTCGGTGCGCCGCGGGTCGGCCACGATCAGGCGCAATGCCGGGTTGCGGGCGCGGGCAGCCTCGATGCGGCGGAACAGGATGGGGTGTGCCCAGGCGGTGTTGCTGCCGGCGATGAACAGGCAATGCGCGTGGTCGATGTCCTCGTAGCAGGCCGGCGGCGCGTCGGCGCCCAGCGTGAGCTTGTAGGCGGCCACCGCGCTGCTCATGCACAGGCGGGAATTGGTGTCGATCTCGTTGCTGCCCAGCAGACCCTTCACCAGCTTGTTGAAGGCGTAGTAGTCCTCGGTGAGCAGCTGGCCGCTGAGATAGAAGCCCAGCGCGTCGGGTCCGTTGTCGCGTACGACGGTCGTCAGCCGGCCGGCGGCGAGGTCGAGCGCCGCGTCCCAGCCCAGCGGCTGCGGCGCCGCGCCGCGCGTGGCGCGGTACAGCGGCTGCAGAAGGCGCACCTGCCGGGCGCGCACCGGGTCGGCCGTGAGGTGCAGCGTCGAGCCTTTGGTGCACAGCCGCCCCGCATTGGCTGGATGGTCCGGGTCGCCTCGCACGCCGGTGATGCGTGCGCCGTCGGACTCGATGATCACGCCGCAGCCCACGCCGCAGTACGGACACGTTGAACGGGTTTCGGTCATGGCCGGCAAGGGCCGGGCCGCGGCATTTCGCGTTGACCGCACCGCCGACCGCCGCGGGCGTGTCTGCAGCCTGTGCCGCAGTCGGGGCGGGTGGAACCGGGTTCCAGGCGCATTGGGGTGTCTCCCGGACGTGGACGCGGGCTCAGGCGGCGCGGCAGGCTGGGCCGGCCACGGCGCGTTCGAGGTCGACCGCAAGGTGGGCGAGTTCGTCCGCACGCAGCGACACCACGCCGCCCTCCACCTTCACCGCAAAGCTCGGAGTCCGGCCTTCATCGGGTGCGCAGGCCTGGCCGCTGTCGAGGTTGAAGGTCCAGTTGTGCAGCGGGCAGGCGACATGTCGGTCGAAGACGATGCCCTGGCTCAGCGGGCCTCCCTTGTGAGGGCAGCGGTCGAGCAGCGCGTGGACCTCGCCATCGGCGGTGCGGAACAGCGCCACGTCCAGGCCCCGCGGGCGCGCCACGCGACGGGCGCCACGCAGAGGGATGTCATCGACACGGCATACGGCTTTCCAGTCTGACATGATGTGACTCTCGAATTAATAGCAAACAATGACCATTCGAAGCAGGGAAACTGTCTTTTTTGTTGAAATTCACCGACCCGGCTCCCGACCTCATCCGGGCCGGCGGCCTGGCACAGAACGAGGTCTGTCCTCAGGCGGGGACCGACTGGTCGGTCGGGGCGTTCAGCGGGTGGAACTGGCGCGCGTCCACGCCGGCGCGGTCGAATTCGAACCACGGGTCCGGTTCTCCCGCCAGCGCATCCTGCAGGCGTGCCCACAGCGCCTGGCGGCCCGTGGCGTCGTCGAGGATGCGGGCCTTCACGTGATCCAGCCCCACGCGGGCCACGTAGTGCACGGTGCGCTCCAGGTACCAGCCTTCCTCGCGGTACAGCTGCATGAAGGCGCCGGTGTATTCCAGGACTTCCTCCGCCGTCTTGAGCTTGGTGAAGAACTGTGCCACCTCGGTCTTGATGCCGCCGTTGCCGGCAACGTGCATCTCCCAGCCGCTGTCCACGCCGATGATGCCGACGTCCTTGATGCCGGCTTCGGCGCAGTTGCGAGGGCAGCCCGAGACGGCGAACTTCACCTTGTGCGGCGCGTACATGCGCCACATGGCCTTTTCCAGGTCCTTGCCCATCTGCGTGCTGTCCTGCGTGCCCATGCGGCACCATTCGCTGCCCACGCAAGTTTTCACCGTGCGCAGCGCCTTGGCGTAGGCGTGGCCGCTGGGCATGCCGATGTCTTTCCACACGGCCTGCAGGTCTTCCTTCTTCACGCCCAGCAGGTCGATGCGCTGGCCGCCGGTGACCTTGACGGTCGGGATCTTGTACTTGTCGACCGCGTCGGCAATGCGGCGCAGCTCGTCGGCCGTGGTCTCGCCGCCCCACATGCGCGGCACCACGGAATAAGTGCCGTCCTTCTGGATGTTGGCGTGGCTGCGCTCGTTGACGAAGCGGCTTTGCGGGTCGTCTTTCGCCTCGTGCGGCCAGGTGCTGATCAGGTAATAGTTGAGCGCGGGGCGGCAGGTGGCGCAGCCGTCGGGCGTCTTCCAGTCGAGGAAATGGAATACCGCCGACAGATCCAGCAAGTGGTGCTGGCGGATCGCGTCCCGCACCGCCTGGTGGCTGTGTTCGGTGCAGCCGCACACCGGCTTGAGCGTGGGTGTGGACGAATAGTCGCCACCGGCCGTGGCCATCAGGATCTGTTCCACCAGCCCGGTGCAGGAGCCGCAGGAGGCGCTGGCCTTGGTGTGCCTGCGCACCTCGTCCAGGGTGAACAGACCTTTTTCCTTGACGGCCTTGCAAATCGCGCCCTTGGTCACGCCGTTGCAGCCGCACACTTCGTCCGTGTCGGCCAATGCCGAGGCCTTGCTGTGGCCTTCATGGCCGGCGTCGCCGATGTTCGATTCGCCGAACATCAGCCGGTCGCGGATATCGTGCACGCTGCGGCCTTCGCGCAGCAGGCGGAAGTACCAGCTGCCGTCCACCGTGTCGCCGTAGAGGCAGGCGCCCACCAGCTTGTCGTCCTTGATGACCAGCTTCTTGTAGACGCCGCCGGCCGGGTCGCTCATGACGATCTCTTCGGTGTCCGCGTCCTCCGGGCGCCCCGATGACGCGCCCATGAAGTTGCCGGCACTGAACAGGTCGATGCCGGTGACCTTGAGCTTGGTCGAGGTCAGCGAGCCGGTGTAGCGGCCGATACCGAACTGCGCCAGATGGTTGGCCAGCACCTTGCCCTGCTCGAACAGCGGCGCCACCAGGCCGTAGGCGATGCCGCGATGCGCCGCGCACTCGCCCACCGCGTAGATGCGGGCGTCGGTGGTGGTCTGCAGCGTGTCGCTCACCACGATGCCGCGGTTCACGTGGAGGTGCATGGCTTCGGCCAGCGCGGTGTTGGGACGAATGCCGACCGCCATCACCACCAGATCGGCCGGCACCTCGCTGCCGTCCTTGAACTTGACGGCCTTGACGCGACCCCCTGCGTCACCGACCAGCTCCTGTGTCTGCGCACCGATCAGGAATTTCATGCCGCGCGCTTCCAGCGATTTCTGCAGCAGCTTGCCGGCCACATCGTCGAGCTGGCGTTCCATCAGCCAGGGGGCCACGTGCACCACGCTGACCGTCATGCCGCGCTTCATCAGGCCGTTGGCCGCTTCCAGCCCGAGCAGGCCGCCGCCGATGACCACGGCGTGCCGGTATTTGCTGGCGGCGTCGATCATGGCTTGCGTGTCGGCAATGTCGCGGTAGGCCAGCACGCCCTGCAAGTCCTTGCCCGGCACGGGCAGGATGAAGGGGTTGGAGCCGGTGGCCATGATCAGGCGGTCGTAGGGTGCGCTGATCGTTTCTCCGGCAGCATTGCGCGCGTGCACCACGCGCTTGACGCGGTCGACCTCGGTCACGCTCCAGCCGGCATGCAGGGTGATGCCGTTGCCCTGGTACCAGGCCCAGTCGTTGAGGACGATGTCCTCCAACTGCTGCTCGCCCGCCAGCACCGGCGACAGCAGGATGCGGTTGTAGTTGGGGTGCGGCTCGGCACCGAAGACGGTGATGTCGTACAGGTCGGGCGCGATTTTCAGCAGCTCTTCGAGCGAGCGCACGCCGGCCATGCCGTTGCCGATCATCACCAGTTTCATTTTGTCTCTGGGGTTGACGCTCATGTCCATGTCAATCTCCTCAAGCGACTTTCTCAACGTGGGTTTGCCGGGTATAGAGGAAGTCGATCACCGCCTTGCGGCAGTTGGTGTAGCGCGGGTCCTCGGCCAGGGCGACCCGGTTGCGTGGGCGCGGCAGGTCCACTGCCAGCATTTCGCCGATGGTGGCGGCGGGGCCGTTGGTCATCATCACGATCCTGTCGGACAACAGCACCGCCTCGTCGACGTCGTGCGTCACCATCACCACCGTGCTCCGGGTGCGCGCCACGATCTCCAGCAGCTCGTCCTGCAGCTTGGCGCGCGTCAGTGCATCAAGCGCGCCGAAGGGCTCGTCCATCAACAGCACCTGCGGCTCCATCGACAGGGCGCGGGCGATGCCGACGCGCTGCTTCATGCCGCCGGAGATCTCGCCCGGGCGCTTGTGCGCCGCCGCGCTCAGGCCGACCAGTTCGAGCGCCGCTTCGGTGCGCGCCTTGATCTGGGCCTTGTTTTCCGCCGGGGCGCCGGTGCTCTTGCTGGCGGCGCCGAAGACGCGTTCCACCGCGAGATGGACGTTCTCGAAGCAGGTCAACCAAGGCAGCAGCGAGTGGTTCTGAAATACCACCGCGCGTTCCGGGCCGGGACCCTTGATCTCCTTGTTGGCGCACAGCAGGACGCCGCTGGTGGGCGTGGTCAGACCGGCGATCAGGTTCAGCAGCGTCGACTTGCCACAACCCGAGTGGCCGATCAGCGCGACGAACTCGCCCTTGGCGATGGTCAGATGGATGTCGCGCAATGCGGGGAACAGGCCCTTCCTGGTGTGGAAGGTCTGCTCGATACCCTGGATTTCGATGAACTTGTTCATGGTGTGCTCCAAACCGTTCGCCCTGCGCCCTTCGACTCAGCTCGGGACAGACCTTCGAAGGGCAGCGAACGAAAAAAGATGCGAGGGATTTCGACAGGTTCAGCCCGAGCGGGGCTATCAGCTCTTCACCTCGTCGAAGGTGAAGGCGCTGGCCAGCTTGATCAACGCCATCTCCAGCAGCAGGCCGACGATGCCGATCACGAAGATGGCGATGATGATGTTCTTGACGTTGAGGTTGTTCCACTCATCCCAGATCCAGAAACCGATCCCCACGCCGCCCGTCAACATCTCGGCGGCAACGATCACCAGCCAGGCCGTACCCACCGCCAGGCGGACACCGGTCAGCAGATAGGGCAATACCGCGGGGAAGAGGATCTTGGTGATGACTTTCCACTCGCTCAGATTGAGCACGCGGGCGATGTTCAGATAGTCTTGAGGCACGCGCTGCACGCCCACCGCGGTGTTGATGACCATGGGCCAGATGGAGCAAATGAAGATCGTCCAGATCGCGGCCGGGTTGGCCCCCTTGAACACCAGCAGGCCGATCGGCAGCCAAGCCAGTGGCGACACGGGTTTGAGCAGGCTGATCAGCGGGTTGACCATGCGGCTGGCGAACTCGAAGCGGCCGATCACGAAGCCCAGCGGAATGCCCACCAGCGCCGCGAGGCCGAAGCCCAGGCCGACGCGCTCGAGCGAGTTCAGGATGTTCCAGCCGATGCCCTGGTCGTTCGGGCCGTTGCGGTAGAACGGGTCGGCGAAGAGCGTGACGGCGGCATCGAAGGTGGCGCGTGGTGTGGGAAACGAGCCGCCCTTTTGCGTCAGCAGCGCCCAGATGCCGATCAACAATGCGAGGCCGAGCACCGGCGGCAGCACCTTGAGCCACAGGCCGCGCCAGTCGTAGGGCGGGCGCGTCGCCCGCGCTGGGACGGGTGGCTGGGCCGCCACAGCCGGCGCCGCGGCCGCGCTGTGGGCGAGGGCGGGCGGGGTGACGGCCGGCTCGGCCACCACACTCATCGGGGAATGAAACACAGCACTGACCATGGTGTTCTCCGGTGTGGAGCGCGCCTCAGGCGCGGACCTTGAAGTTATCGGCATACTTGGCCGGATCCTTGCCGTCCCAGACCACGCCGTCGACCATCTTCGAGCTGCGCATGGGGTCCTTCGGCACGCTGATCTTCAGGGCTGACGCTGCCTGGCTGTACAGCCCGATCTGGTTGATCTGCTTCGCGACGCCGAGGTAATCGGGGTGCTCCTTCAGCAGGCCCCAGCGCTTGTGCTGGGTCAGGAACCACATGCCGTCCGACAGGTAGGGGAAGTTCACCAGCCCGTCGTTGAAGAACTTCATGTGGTTGGGGTCGTCCCAGGTCTTGCCCAGGCCGTTCTGGTAGCGGCCCAGGATGCGCTGGTTGATCGCGTCGACGCCGGTATTGACGTAGGCCTTGTCGGCCACGGTCTCGGCCATCTTCAGCTTGTTCTGCAGGCCGGCGTCGATCCACTTGCCGGCTTCCAGCACGGCGGCGATCACGGCACGGCATGTGTTCGGATACTTCCTGACGAAGTCGGCCGTGGTGCCGAG
>JAEWVY010000381.1 GCA_023396625.1 Pseudomonadota bacterium
TTGGCCAGCCCTCGGTACTTGACCTTGACATACCCGAACTGCCGCTTGATGACCCGAAACGGGTGTTCGACCTTGGCCCTAATGCGAGCCTTGACCTGTTCGAGCTTGTCCATCAGCGCGCCCATGGCCGTTCCTCTGGCTCACCCGTTGATTCCCCCGGCCTTTCGAACCTCGGCAGCCCCTGGTCTCGCACGTCGATGTCTGTGACCACGGCGCGTTGAAGGACAGCTTTGCATGTGAAAGGCTTGGCTGCCTGATGCGCTTGCGTTAAGCTTGTGAGCCAAGGAGGGGTGCATGAGCATCATCAAGACACTTGTCGTCCCGTTGCTTGCGGCCGCGTGTGTTGTTGCCGTCGCGGAGGACGCCCGGGAGCGCGGGTTCATCAGCAAAGGCATGCACGAAGGCGAGGTCCTGTTCAAAATTGGCAAGCCTGACCACGAGACCTTCATCAGGAGCGTCAGAGGGCAACCCGAGGAGAAGACGTGGACGTATTTCCCGCATCAGAGAGACCCTCAGACCCTGACCATCCTGACTTTGCGCGGGGGGGTGGTGACGGACATCGAACGAAAGATCGCCCGCTAGGCAGGACGGCCGCCACGGCCTGGTCTGTTCCGCCAGGCTGTCGGTGACATGCAGGTTCCGCCCATGAACAGGCATGCGATGCGCCGCAAGTCGGAGTTGGGCCGATGAAACCGGAAGCCTCGACGGGCCGATGGTCCAGGATGGCGTACCGTGCGTTCACGGCTTGTTCCCTGGTCACTACGGCAACGGCGGTGGCGTTCTTCTTCATTGGCATCGGGGACGGCTCGGTGTCGTCGTTCAACATGGGGCTGTGGCTTCTGCTGCTCAGCGTGCTGGGGTGTGTGCTGTGGACTGGCCATGCCCTTCGCGCGCGCGGACACATGGCCTTGGCCATCGCCATTCTGGCCATCGCCGCGGTGCCTGGCGTGCTCGGCGGCCTGTTCATCGTCCTTCTTCTTGTCGCGCAGCCGCGCTGGAACTGATGAACAGCCTTCGGCATCGGACGGCGACAACAGCACTGGCCGGCGCGCTTGGCCTGTGGGCTGCCGTCGCACAAGCTTGCGATGACGAGGCCGTGCCCATTTTTGCGTGTGAAGTGGCCAACGGCCGGAAATTCATCGAGCTGTGCGCGCCGCCGCCTTCGGCAGCAGAGGACGACTTCCTGGTCTATCGGTTTGGTTTGTTGGGGAAAGATGGCGCGGCCGAAAAGGTCGAGCTTGAATTTCCTTCTCGTCCGGAAGGTTCGATGCAGCGGTTCTACGGCGCCACGTACACCCACCGCGGCGTCTACACCCAGTCCGTGCGTTTCGTCTCCGGTCATTTCGGCTATACCGTGTTCACTCGGGCGCAGGGTTCGCGGGAGCTGAATGCGGGAGTGGAAGTGCACGACCGCGAAAGCGGCAGGCGGCGGGTCATCTCGTGCGGCGAGCGGCCCCGCTTCTACATCTTCGACCTCGCAGGCCGTGTGCCCTGCGATCCCGAAACCCCGGTGGGCAAGGCGTGTGTGAAATAGGCTGCCCTGCACCATCCGGTCCGTGCCAGTTCGCTCGCCCGTGAGACGAGACAAGGAGGGGGTTCCCGTGGAAAAGGTCTGGACCGATGGCCTCGACGCCATCAACTGGGAAGAGCTGTCGGCGTTGTACAGGATGGCGCCGCTGGGTGACAAGCCCGCCGCGAGTCTGAAGAAAGTGTTCACGAACAGCCTGTATCGTTGCTTCGTTTTCGAGCATGGCTGCCTCGTTGGCGCGGGACGGGTGCTCGCGGACGGGGTGGACTGCGCCTATCTGTGCGACATCGCGGTCTTGCCCAGCCATCAAGGCACAGGCTTGGGCACGCAGATTGTCGAAAGGCTCGTGGCGCTCTCGCGCGGGCACAGGAAAATCATCCTCTACGCCGTACCGGGTCGGGAGTCTTTCTATCGAAAGTTCGGCTTCATGCGCATGAACACGGCCATGGCCATCTTCGAGGATCAGGCGCAGGCCCTGGCGCGCGGGTTTCTGGGCGACGCTTGAGCGAGATCCGGCGCCGCGGAGTTTGCCGCCGGCCCGTGTGTGGGCAGACGGCGCATGGCGCGGTGCGGTCAGGCCAGTCCGCAGCCTCGTAGAAGCAGGGTCACCACATGGGTCGTGGCGCGTTCGTGGTCCGCCGCCGTTAACCGGCTGCGCCCGAGGACGGCGCGGATCTGCACGTCGAAGTCCGCGTAGGTCTGTGTGGCGGCCCAGACGGTGAAGAAGAAATGGGTCGAGTCCACGGGTGCCATGCGGCCCGAGGCGACCCAACCGTCGATCACGGCGGCCTTGTCCTGGACCAGCGCCTTGAGTTCCGTGTCGAGCAGGGATTTGAGCACGGGCGCGCCGTGCAGCAATTCATTGGCCCACACCTTGGAGGCATGGGGCCGCAACCGGGACAGGGCCATCTTGTCGCGGATGTAGCGCTCGATCGCTTCGCGCGGATCGGCTTCAAGCGTGATGCCGTGGGCCGGCACCAGCCAGTCTTCCAGTGTGCGCGCGAGCACGGCGCGGTAGAGCGCCAGTTTGTTCCCGAAGTAGTAATGCAAGTTGGCCTTTGGCAGGCCGGCCGTCTCGGCAATGGCGGACATGGTGGCGCCCCCAAAACCGGCGCCGGCGAACACCCGCTCGGCGGCGGCAAGGATCAGTGCTTCATTCGCCTGGCGAATCTGGCCTTTGCCGGCCTCGTCGGCCAAGTCTGACGGTGTGCTGGAACGGGGGGCCTTCATGCGGAAAAAACAGGTTGCGCACCGCGTGAACCGCGGCCCGGGAACACCGCGGTGCGCATCTGGCGTGGGCTTATTTCTGGGCGGCTTGCCACACAGCATGGCTGTAGGCCGTCTTGCCCGGATCTTTCTTGATGACGGGGGAACTGCCGGCAGCCAGGAGCACCTTGACCGTGCGCTCGTAGGCGGCGGGCTCGAGGTAGCCGATCTTGGGCGTGCCGGCCGTGGTGATCAGCTTCGCGACGTTTTCCATCTGGCGTTTCTGCACCTTCTCGGTCGCGCTGCCGGAGGCATCGGCGGCAACGACGATCTTGGCGGCTTCGGCCGGGTTCTTCACGGCGTCGTTCCAGCCCTTGAAGGTGGCCTTCAGGAACTTGCCCATGCGCGCCACGAAGGCCGGGTCCTTGAGCTTGGCTTCCATCACGTACAGGCCGTCCTCCAGCGAGGCGACGCCTTCTTTTTCGTAGAAGAAGGTGACCAGGTCGCTTTCCTTCACACCGGCGTCCACGACCTGCCAGTATTCGTTGTAGATCATGGTGGAAATGCAGGCGGCCTGGTTCTGCAGCAGCGGGTCCACGTTGAAGCCCTGCTTGAGGATCTTGATGTCGGTGGCGGGCTTGTAGCCGAGCTTGGCCATCCAGTTCAGGAACGGGTATTCATTGCCGCCGTACCACACACCCAGGGTCTTGCCCTTGAAGTCCTTGGGGCTGGTCACGCCGCTGGATTTTTTGCAGGTCAGCATCAGGCCGGACTGGTCGAACACCTGCGCGATGTTGACCAGCGGCACGCCAGCTTCCCGCGCGGCCAGGGCGTCGGGCATCCAGTTCACGACCACGTCGGCGCCGTTGCCGGCGATCACCTGCACCGGCGAAATGTCGGGGCCGCCTGGCTTGATCGTCACATCCAGGCCCTCGGCCTTGTAGTAACCCTTGCTCTGTGCCACGTAGTAACCGGCGAACTGAGCCTGCGGCAGCCATTTGAGCTGAACGGTGACCTTGTCGGCCGCGTTGGCGCCCAGGCTGGTGGCGATGCCGCAGACGGCGAGCACGGCGGCCAGCAAGTGATTGGAGAACCTCGAAGAACGGATCATGGAAAGCTCCTAGGGTTGGGGACAAATCAACTTTCGCGCACGGAAGGATGCCAGAACGCGGCGCGCCGCTCCAACTGCACAAGCAGGGCGTAGGCGACGGACCCCGTAACCGCAGCGACGACGATGGCACTCCACACTAATGGCATGTTCATGCGCGAGGCTTCCGTGGAAATGCGAAAGCCCAGCCCTGAGGTGGGTGAGCCGAAGAATTCGGCGACGATGGCGCCGATCAGGGCCAGCGTGGCGTTGACTTTCAACGCGCCAAACATGAATGGCAGGGCCGCGGGCAGACGCAGCGCCAGCAATGTGCGGCCATAGCTGGCGGCGTAGCTGTGCATCAGCTCGCGTTCGAGCTTGCCTGCGGCCTGCAAACCGGCGAGCGTGGAGACCAGCATGGGGAAAAAGGTCATGAGCACCACGACGGCGGCCTTGGATGGCCATTCGAAGCCGAACCACATGACGGCGATGGGCGCCACGGCGACCAGCGGAATGGTGCTGGTCAAGGAGGCCAGGGGCAGCAGCCCGCGCTGCAGGAAGGGCATGCGGTCGATGGCGACGGCGACGGTGAATCCTAGCCCGGAGCCCAGCGCCCAGCCGATCAGCACGGCCTTGAGGACCGTCTGCACGAAGTCGCCCCACAGCGTGCCCGCATGGTCTTCCAGTGATGCGAGGATCAAGCTCGGTGGGGGCAGCAGCACGCGCGGCACTTCGAAGGCCATCACGAGCAGCTGCCAGAAATAGACGACCCACAGCCCGAACAGCGCCGCCGTGAGGGTGCGCAGGAACCGTGGTCCGTCGAGTCCGGCTACCAGCCGGATGGACTGCGCCGCGATCAGTGCAACGGATGCGGTGGCCAGCCAGAACAGCGGGCTTGGCGAGGCGTCCCCCCCGGCCGCGGGAAATTGCATCAGCAGCACCCCGCAGCCCAGGCCGGCCAAGGCAAATAGCGTGACGAATCTGGGCGAATGAATCATGCGGGCCTCCGATGCCGCAGCGCGATGCGCTCCACCGCTGCCACGGCGGCGGTCAGCACCAGGCCCAGCAGAGCCGACATCACCAGGGCGGACCAGATCTGCACCGTGTTGCCATAGTACGAACCGGGCAGCAGGCGCGCGCCCAGGCCGGCCTGGGCGCCTGTGGGCAGCTCCGCCACCATGGCGCCCACCAACCCGGCGGCGATGCCGACCCGTAGCGCGGGGAAAAGGAAGGGCAGGGCCGAGGGCATGCGCAACAGCCACAAGGTCTGCCAGCGTGTCGCCGCGTAAGTGTGCAGCATTTCAGCCTCGATGCGCTGGGGGGAACGCAAGCCCTGCACCATGGCCACGGTGACCGGAAAGAAGCACAGGTACATGGCGATCACGGCTTTGGGGGCCACGCCGGAAAAGCCCAGGCTGCCCAGGATCACCAGCACGATGGGGGCGATGGCCAGCACCGGCACGGTCTGCGAAGCCACGATCCAGGGGAGCAGGGCCCGGTCAAGGGTGCGCGAGTGGACGATGCACACCGACAGCACGAGGCCGAGCACGGTGCCCATCAGGAATCCCCAGAGCGTGGACTGCGCCGTGACGGCGACGTGGAAGAGCAGATTGCGGGGTGAATCCAGCGGCCAGTCCACCAGGCTGGACCAGAAGTCCCGGGCGACCTGGTGGGGGGCCGGCATGACCGGGCGTTGCATCTCCATGGTGGCGGCCAGAAGGTCCTGCCAGGACCAGGCCGTGTCCCGCGGGAGCACGCGCTCGATGGCGCCAGGCGTATTGAGCGCCCAGGCGGCGAGATACCAGAGCACGAGCAACGCCAGCAGCATCACGCCCACGGGCAGGGCCTGCAGCCGCAGGCGCGCAAGCCGGGATGCCATGGCGCCGTCAGTCATGGTGCCCGTCGGCCAGTGCCTCGCGCACGCTGTGCGCGACGTCGATGAAGCCGGCTGTGTCCCGCAGGCCGAGGTGGCGCTCATCGGGCAGCGGTGAGTCGATCACCTTGACGATGCGGCCAGGCCGAGGTGACATTACCACGATGCGGGTGGACAGGTACACCGCCTCGGCGATGGAGTGGGTGACGAACAGGACGGTGCGGCGCTCGCGTTGCCACAGCTGCTGGAGCTGTTCGTTGAGCCGGTCCCGGGTGATTTCGTCCAGCGCGCCGAACGGCTCATCCATCATCAGGATGCGGGGCTCGAAGGACAGTGCCCGCGCGATCGACACCCGCTGCTGCATGCCGCCGGACAGTTGCCACGGGTATTTGCCCTCGAAGCCCGCCAGGCCCACGCGCGCCAGCTGCTCCAGCGCAATCGCCTGGCTTTGCGTCTTTGACCGGCCCTGGATCTGCAAGGGCAAGGTCACATTGGCGAGCACCGTGCGCCAGGGGAAGAGTGCCGGGGCCTGGAAGACGTAGCCATAGGCGCGTGCGAGCCGCGCGTCATGGGGACTCACGCCATTGACCAGCACCTTTCCCGCGCTGATGGGCTCGAGATCCGCGATCACGCGCATGAGGGTCGTCTTGCCGCAGCCCGAGGGGCCGA
>JAEWVY010000383.1 GCA_023396625.1 Pseudomonadota bacterium
CGGCTGATGCTGCTGGGCGCGGCGCCGGGCGGCCCGCCGCCGGCACCGCTGGCCGCCGACGAGATCGACACACTGCGTCAGGCCTTCGGTGCCCGCTGGTGACGCCGCAAAATCGAAAATATCCGTGTTTTTGGCCTCTATCCAGCGTCAAATGGTCATTGTTTGCTATTGAATTTGTTGTTCCCGAGACCCGCCATGCCCCGTTTTGCCGCCAATCTGAGCTTCATGTACACCGAGTTGCCCTTCCTCGACCGCTTCGAAGCCGCGGCACGAGACGGTTTCGAGGCCGTGGAGTACCTGTTCCCCTACGCTCACCCGGCCACAGAGATCGCGGCGCGGCTGCGTGCGCATGGTCTGCGCCAGGTGCTGTTCAACGCGCCCCCCGGCGGCCTGCGGGCCGGCGACGCCGAGCCGGCCTGGGCCCGGGGCGACCGTGGCACGGCCTGCCAGCCGGGGCGCGAAGCCGAATTTCGCGCCGGCGTGGCACTGGCGCTGGACTATGCGTTGGCGCTGGACTGCCCGCGCATCCACCTGATGGCCGGCCTGGCCCCGCAGGGCCACCCCCGGGATACGCTGCAGGCCACCTGCGTCGCCAACCTGCGCTGGGCGGCCGCCGAGGCCCGCCAGCGCGGTCGCGACGTGCTGATCGAGCCCATCAACCCCCGCGACATCCCCGGCTTTTTCCTGAACCGACAGGACCAGGCACACGCGCTCCTCGCCGAAGTCGGCGCGGACAACCTGAAGGTCCAGATGGACCTGTACCACTGCCAGATCGTCGAGGGCGACGTGGCCACCAAGATCCGCCAGTACCTGCCCACGGGCCGGATCGGCCACTTCCAGATCGCCGGCGTGCCCGACCGCCATGAGCCCGACCTCGGTGAGCTCCACAGCGCCTACCTCTTTGGCGTGATCGACGAGGTCGCCGCCCGCTGCGGCTGGGACGGCTGGATCGGCTGCGAATACAGGCCGCGGCGCGGCGCGGTCCCCGGCGGCACCTCGGCAGGCCTGGACTGGTTCGCGCCCTGGCGGACCCGCGCGGCCACACGTTAGACCCGACCCGCCCCGCTCCTGCGCCCACGGCCCGCCGGGGCGGTGTAAAGTGTGACAAAAAGCAAAATAACCGAGGGGGATCACATGGCGGAGTCGCGCCTTTCGAACTACACCGCGCCGGACGGCGAAAACCTGGTCATGCTGGACTGGCCCCAGGCACAGGGCCGTCCCCCGCGCGGCCTGGTTTTCATCGTGCATGGCCTGGGCGAGCACGCCGGCCGCTACGAGGTGCTGGCCGAGCGCCTGAACAGCTGGGGCTTCGCGGTCCGCGCCCACGACCAGTACGGCCACGGCGAATCGGACGGCGAACGGGGCGCCCTGACCAGCCCGACGCGGCTGCTCGATGACCTGGCCGACATCCTGGACAGCACACGGCGCGGCATGGACCCGGAGCTGCCGTTGATCCTGCTGGGCCACAGCCTGGGAGGCCTGGTGGCCGCCCGCCTGGTGTCACTGGGCCTGCGGCCGGTCGACGGCCTGGTGCTCTCGTCCCCCGCGTTCGACGCCGGACTGAACGCATGGCAGCGACTCATGATCGCGGTGCTGTCCCGCATCGCGCCCAACCAGCGCGTGCGCAACGGCCTGGATCCCAAATACCTTTCGCACGACGACACCGTGGTCCGTGCCTACCGCGAAGACCCGCTGGTGCATGACCGGATCAGCGCCCGGCTGGCGCGCTTCATCGCCGACACCGGTCCCGCGGTCCTCGCGCAAGCCCCGCACTGGCGCGTGCCCACCTTGCTGATGTATGCCGGCGCGGACCGGCTGGTCAACCCCCGCGGCAGCCGCGCCTTTGCCGCCGCCGCGCCCCAGCAGGTGGTCAGCGCGCATTGCTTCAGCACCCATTACCACGAGATCTTCAACGAGCGCAGCCGCGAGCCCGTGCTGCTGCGGCTGCAGCGCTGGCTGGACACCCATTTCCGGGACAGCACCTCGCCCTTTCCCGGCTCCAGCTGGCTGTAGCCCGCTCACCTGTCCATCGCCCGCCGATCCGCCCGCTGCCGCATGGCCAGCCAGGCCAGCGCCGCGCCCAGCCACACCACCGGCAGCAGCGAACCCAGGTTCAGCCAGGTCCAGCCCTGCGTGGTGACCAGGGCGCCCGAGGCGAACGACGTGACCGCCATGGTGCCGAACATGCAGAAGTTGATGAACGCCTGGGCACGGTCCTTTTCCTCCGGCCGGTAAGCCGTCAGCGACAGCGTGGTGCTGCCCGTGAACAGGAAATTCCAGCCCACGCCCAGCAGGAACAGCGCCACCAGAAACTGGTGCAGGTCCACCCCCGACAGGGCGATCACGATACACGCCGCGTTCAGCGCCACGCCGGTCCCCATCACCGGCAACACGCCGAAGCGCCGGATCAGATGCCCGGTGAAAAAGCCCGGCGCGAACATGCCGATCACGTGCCACTCCAGCACCAGCGCCGCGTCGTCGAAGGAAAAGCCGCAGACCTGCATCGCCAGCGGCGTCGCCGCCATCAACAGATTCATGACGCCGTAACCCAGCGCGGCGCTCGCGGCCGCGACGGCGAACACCGGCTGGCGCACGATCTCGCCCAGCGACCGGCCGGCGCGCGGACCGGTGGAGGGGGGCGGCAGCGGCGCGAAGCGCACGAACGCCATCGCCAGCATGGACAGCAGCGCCACACCGGCCAGGGCCAGGTAGGCGCCAAGAAATGGCGTGGCCACCAGGGCGCGCGTGCGCGCCGCCAGGTTCGGCCCGAGCACCGCGCCCAGCAGCCCGCCGGCCAGCACCAGCGACACCGCTTTTTCACGAAACGCCGGCGCCGCCAGCTCGGCCGCCGCGAACCGGTAGAGCTGGCCGTTGGCGCTGTAATACCCCGCCACGAGCGTGGCCAGGACCAGCAGCCAGAAATCGCGACTCCAGGCGGCGTACGCGCACAGCAGGGCCGACAGCAGCGCCACCAGCAGCCCGGTCTGGAACGACACCTGCCGGCCCAGCCGCGCCTGCACTGTGGCCACCAGCCCCGTCGACAGGGCCCCGCCCACCACGTAGGCCATGACGGGCAGCGTCGCCATCCAGCCCCGCGGCGCCAGGCTCAGGCCCACCAGGCCGTTGATGGCGATGAAGGCCACGTTGTTGGTGAGGAACAGGCCCTGACAGAGGGCGAGCAGGGCGAGGTTGCGGCGCATGGACCACAGTCTATCGGCCCCATGCCTCGAAGGCTCCGGCGTTTGGCGATGGCCTGCGTCGCAGGCCGCGAGAGGTCAGGGCCCGTACGGACCGCGCGACTCATACGGATTTGCTTTCAAGCGCATCAATCACCGTTCGGGCTGAGCTTGTCGAAGCCCTGCGCGGTGCGAACGGTTTCCAACGGATCGAACGCAAATCCGTATCAGTCCGCCAGCAGCAGCGCCCCCAGCACCGCCAGCGGCGCGGTCTCGGCGCGCAGCACGCGCGGGCCCAGCGTCAGCCGCACGAACCCTTCCGCCAGCGCGGCGGCTTCCTCGGCCGGCGTCAGCCCGCCTTCGGGGCCGGACAGCAGGACGACCGGGCCGGCGGCGGACACGGCTTCGCGCAGCGGGCGGGCGCCGGGGCCGAGCGACAGCACGAACCGCGCGGCTCCGGCGGGCACGCGAGACAGCGCCTGGGCCAGCGTCACCGGCGCATGCACCGGCGGCACGCGGTTGCGGCCACATTGCTCGCAAGCAGCCACGGCCACGGCTTGCCAGTGCGCGGACTTTTTCTCCGCGCGCTCGCCGGCGAGCCGCAACACGCTGCGTTCGGCCAGCAGCGGCGTCAGACTGGCCGCGCCCAGTTCGGTCGCTTTCTCGACCAGCCAGTCCATGCGTTCGTTGGCGGTGAGGCCCGCGAGCAGGTGGACCGCGCGTGGCGCCTCGCGCTCCACGGCGTGGTGCGCGCCCACGCGGACCCGCACGTCCGAGCGGCCCATGTGCGCCACGGTGGCCTCGAATTCACCCCCCGCCCCGTTGAACAGGGTCAGCGTGTCGCCGGGCTGCGCGCGGCGCACCTGCACGTGGCGCGCCGCGCCCGCGGGCAGGTCGACCAGCGCGCCGTTGGTCAGCGGCAGAGGGCAGTAGAAACGTGGCACAGTCCGGGTAATTCCTAAATTTATAGCGCACTATGTCCATCTGGCGCTGGGTAAAGGCCAAATTTTCTTAAATCCGTCCGAACGCATACCCCGTGCTGGCGGCGGTGCCCTCCACCGCGTCGATCAGGCGCAGCAGCGGCCCCAATTCACGGTAGCGGCTGGCCGTGGCCCGGATGTAGCCGATGAAACGCGGCGCGTCCGCGAGATATCGGGGCTTGCCGTCGCGCAGCGTCAGGCGCGCGAAGATGCCCGCCACCTTCAGGTGGCGCTGCAGCCCCATCCACTCGACCGCGCGCCAGAACGCGCCGAAGTCGCTGTGCCAATCCTCGAAGTCCATCAGGCCCGCCTTGCGCGCCTTTTCCCAGTACCGGATGGTGACGTCGAGCACGATGTCTTCGTCCCAGCTCAGAAAGGCGTCGCGCATCAGGCTGGCGATGTCGTAGCTGAGCGGGCCCATCACCGCGTCCTGGAAATCGAGCACACCCAACGCCCGGACCGGGTCGGCCTGGCGCTCCGGCGGCACCATCAGGTTGCGCGGCATGAAGTCACGATGCACGTAGACGGCGGGCGCGGCGAGGTTGCGCGCCACCAGCGTGTCGAACGTCTGCGCCAGCACGCCGGCCTGCGCGGGCGTCAAGGTCACGCCCCGGTGGCGCCCGAGATACCAGTCGGGAAACAGCGCCAGCTCGCGGCGCAGCAACGCGGCGTCATAGTCCGGCAGGGTGCCGGGGCGACTGGCGCGCTGCCAGGCGATGAGCGCGTCGGTCGCGCTCGCGTACAGCGGCGCGGCCATCTCGAAGCGCGCGGGGTCGATCGCCGCCATCATGGGGGTCGCGCCCAGGTCGCTGAGCAGCATGAAGCCCAGCGGCTCGTCCCAGGCCAGGATTTCGGGCACGTTCAGCCCGGCGGCCGCCATCAGGCCCGCCACCTTCACGAAGGAGGCGCAGTTTTCGTGCTCGGGCGGCGCATCCATCACGATGCAGCTGCCCGCGCCACCGGCCCGGTCCACCCGGAAGTAGCGGCGAAAGCTCGCGTCGGCCGAGGCCACGCGCACGGTCGCGGGATCGAGCCCGTGAACCGTGGCCTGGCATCGCAGCCAGTCGTGAAACGCGGCCTCGCGCGCGGGATCGGTCCAGGCCAGGGCGGGGCCGGCAGGGGCCGCGGGAAGGGTGGGGGGAGCGCCGCCTTCGGGCACGGGGGTGGCGTGGGGATGGCTCATGGATAATCCATTCTACAAACCCGCCCCGCGCAACGCTCCCGTGGTCCCGGCCCGGCAGGCGACGCGGCGCGAAATCCGGACTCCCAGAACCTCCCTCGCCGCCTGCCGCCGATTTCATGAACGCCGAGACCCCGCGCCGACGCCTCGCGCCCGCCGCCGCCGCAGCGGCCATCGCGTGCGCCGGCCTGCTGCACGACAACGCCTGGAGCCAGCCCGCCCCCTCCCAGGACGAGGGAAGCACGCCGAGACTGCGCCTGGACCTGGAGCTCCGGGAAACCCTTCCCGCGAGCGCGCGCGACGCGCTGCCCGTGTTCCTCTCGGGCGAATCGCTGTCGGGCCACACCGACCAGGAAACCGAGCTCAAGGGCCACGCGCAGCTGCGCCGCGGCGACACGGTCATCCGGGCCGACCAGCTGCGTTACGACCGCCCCGACGACATGGCACGCGCCACCGGCCAGGTGCACCTCAACCGCGCAGGGGACGTTTTCGAGGGGCCGGCACTGGAGCTGCAGGTCCAGACCTTCAAGGGCACGTTCACCCAGCCCACGTTCCAGTTTCTGAAGAACGGCGGCCTTGGCGATGCCAGCCGCGCCGATTTCATCGACGACAAGCACACCATCGTCCACGACGCACGCTACAGCACCTGCCGGCGCGACGGCCCCGAATGGCTGCCCGACTGGGTGCTGCGGGCCAGCCGCATTCATCTCGACAGCGAAGCCGGCGTGGGCCGGGCCGAGGACGGGGTGCTCACGTTCAAGGACTTTCCGGTGCTGCCGGTGCCGGGCATCAGCTTTCCGCTGGGCGACCAGCGCAAGTCCGGCCTGCTGCCACCGACCATCGACGTGTTCGACAGCGTCAGCGGCTTCGTGCTGCAGCAGCCCTACTACCTGAACCTCGCGCCGAACTACGACGCGACGCTCGAACCCACGCTGATGACCCGTCGCGGCATCGCGCTCGGTGGGGAATTCCGCTACCTCGAGCGCGTCTTCGGCGGCCAGATCCGAGGCAACGTCATGCCCAGCGACCGGCTGCGCCATGCCGACCGCTGGGGCATTTCGGCGCAGCACGTCAATGCCTTGCCCGGGGGCGCCACCCTGGGCCTGAACCTCAACCGCGTCAGCGACGACAACTACTGGCGTGATTTCCCGCACGCCACCGAAGCGCTGACGGGGCGGCTGCTGCCCAACGACGGCCGCATGGCCTGGAGCGCAGGCCCGTATACCGCCCAGGTGCGCACGCTCAAATGGCAGACGCTGCAGGACGTGGGCTCGCCCATCGTGCCGCCCTACGACCGGTTGCCACAGCTGTCCACACGGTACGCGCGCGAGGGACTCGGTGGATTCGATGTCTCGCTCGACCTGGACTACACGCGCTTTCGCGCGGACCGCCGGCTCACAGGCCAGCCCAATGGCGAGCGCAGCTTCGCGCTCGCCCAGCTCAGCTATCCCTGGGTCCGGCCAGGCGGCTTCATCACGCCCAGCCTCAAGCTCAACAGCACGGCCTACAGCTTCACCACGCCGCTGGCCAACGGCGCCACCCGCGCCAGCCGCTCGGTGCCGACCTTCAGCCTCGACAGCGGCCTCGTCTTCGAGCGCAACGCCCGCTTTTTCGGCCGCGACCTGCGCCAGACGCTGGAGCCGCGCGCGTACTATGTCTACACGCCCTACCGCGACCAGCACCTGCTGCCAAGCTACGACACGGCCGCCAAGGACTTCAACTTCGACAGCATCTATTCCGACAGCCCCTTCGTCGGCAACGACCGCATCGCCGACAACAACCTGCTGACCCTGGGCGTCACGACGCGGCTGTTCGATCCCGAGACCGGCGGCGAGGCGGCGCGCTTCGGCATCGCGCAGCGGCTGCGTTTTTCCGACCAGCGTGTCACCCTGCCCGGCATGGCGCCGACGAGCGAGCGCCTGAGCGACCTGCTGCTGGGCGCTTCGCTGAACTGGAGCGCGCCATGGCGGCTCGACGCCAACGTGCAGTACAACCCCAAGACCGGCCGCTCGCTGCGCACGACGGTGGGGGGACGTTACAGCCCGGGCAACTACCGCGTCGTCAATGCCGCGTACCGCCTGCAGCGGGGGTCCAGCGAACTGGTGGACCTGGGCTGGCAATGGCCGCTCAACGATCTGTGGGGCGACCGGGGCGAGGATCTCGGCGCGGGGCGAGGCCAGGGGCCGGGACGCTGGTACAGCGTCGGGCGTCTGAACTTCAGCCTGATGGACCGCAAGCTCGTCGACATGATCCTCGGCTTCGAATACGACGCCGGTTGCTGGATCGGCCGTGTGGTGTTCGACCGCCTGCAAAGCAGCACCACCACCTCCAGCAGCCGCATCACGCTGCAGCTCGAGTTCATTGGCTTCACGCGACTGGGCGTGGGGGCCAACCCCCTCAAGAAACTGCGCGATAACATCCCCCGCTATCAGTACCTGCGCGAGCAGGCTTCCCCGCCCAGCCGCTTCAGCAACTATGACTAAGCTTATCCAACGCCACGCCGGCGTGACCGGCCTCACGCCTTCGGCGCCCCACCGCCTGGCTCGCGCCGCGCTGCTGCTCGCCGTCATGGCCCTGCCGAACGCGGTGGGCGCGCAGGGCCTGCGGCTGGCGTCGCCGGCCGGTGCCGTCCTGGCCGAGCCCCGGTCGGCGGACTTCATCGTTGCCGTGGTCAACAGCACACCCATCACCAACCACGAGGTCCGGCAGCGCCTCGCCAGCCTGGAAAGACAGCTCGCGCGGCAGGGCACGACGCCGCCATCGCGCCAGGTGCTGGCCCGCCAGGTGCTCGAACGTCTCATCAACGAAAAGGCCCAACTGCAGGTGGCCGTGGAAGCGGGCATCAAGGTCGACGACGCGGCCGTGGATCAGGCCGAGCTCAGCGTCGCCCGCCAGAACCAGCTGCAAGTGCCGGAACTGCGCAGGCAACTCACGCGGGAAGGCCTTGACGTGACCTCGTTCCGCGAGGAGCTGCGGGACCAGCTGATCCTGATCCGGTTGCGCGAACGCGAGGTCGCGGCCCGCGTGCGGGTGAGCGAAAGTGACATCGACGACTATCTGCGTGAACAGGCCGGCAACCCCGACCCCGCGGCCATGGAAATCAATCTTGCCCAGATTCTCGTCGAGGTGCCCGAAAACGCCCCCGCCGCCAAAGTCGAGGAACTGCGCCAGCGGGCCGTCACACTGACGCAGCGCGCCCGCCAGGGGGAAGATTTCGCCACCCTGGCCCGGACCTACTCCGACGCGCCCGACCGCCTCAAGAACAGCGGCGAGCTCGGCCTGCGGGGCGCCAACCGCTATCCGGAGCTGTTTCTGCAGGCGACGCAGGCGCTGGCCGCCGGTGCCATTGCCGACCCCGTCCGTTCGGATGCAGGTTTTCACGTGCTCAAGGTCATCGAGAAGCGCCAGGCCGGCGAGCCTGGCATGACCGTGACGCAGAGCCACGCGCGCCACATCCTGCTGCGCCCCGGACCGCAGCTCACCGAGGCCGCGGCCCGCGAGAAGCTGGCCGATCTGCGCCGCCGGGTGGCGACGGGCCGGGTCGACTTCGCCAGCCTGGCGCGCGAACACTCGCAGGACGGCAGCGCCCGCGACGGCGGGGACCTCGGCTGGACCAACCCAGGTCAGTTCGTGCCGGAGTTCGAGGAGGCCATGGACCGCCTCGCGCCCGGCGAAATCAGCGAGCCGGTGATCTCGCGCTTCGGGGTGCACCTGATCCAGTTGCTGGAGCGCCGCAACACGCAGCTGACGCCGGCCCAGCAGCGCGACGTCGTGCGCAACATCGTGCGCGAGAAAAAGCTGGAGGAAAGCTTCCTCGACTGGGCCCGCGACGTCCGCGCACGCGCCTACGTGGAGTTCCGGGAAGAGCCCCGTTGAAACACGTCGCGCGCAAGCGTTTCGGCCAGCATTTCCTGACCGATGTCGGCGTCATCGACGCCATCGTGCGGGCCATCGACCCGCGACCCGGGCAGGCGATGGTGGAAATCGGCCCCGGACTCGCGGCGCTCACCCAACCGCTGCTGGAGCGCCTGGGACGGTTGACGGTAATTGAACTGGACCGCGATCTGGCGGCCCGGCTGCGCGCGCGCGCCGGGTTGAATGTCATCGAATCCGACGTGTTGAAGGTGGATTTTCCCGGCCTGGCCCGCACGCTGGGCGCGCCCCGCCTCCGGGTGGCCGGCAACCTTCCGTACAACATCTCCACACCGATCCTGTTTCATCTGCTGCCGTCGGCAGACGTGATCGAGGACCAGCACTTCATGCTGCAGAAGGAAGTGGTCGACCGGATGGTGGCACCGCCCGCCACCAGCGACTACGGCCGGCTGTCGGTCATGCTGCAGTGGCGCTACGCCATGGAAAACGTGCTGGCGGTGCCGCCACAGAGCTTCGATCCGCCGCCACGCGTGGACAGCGCCGTGGTGCGCATGGTGCCCCATGCCGCCGCCGTGCCCGTCGATCCCGAAAAATTGTCACGGCTGGTGCAGCTGGCCTTCAGCCAGCGCCGCAAGCTGCTGCGGCACACGCTGGGCCGCTGGCTCGACGAAACCGGCCTCTCCATCCCTTTCGACCTGCAACGGCGGGCGGAGGAAGTGCCGGTGGCTGAATACGTGGCCCTGGCGCAGGCCGTGCCGGCATGACGCACACGGTCCGGACCGCGCGCGGCGCTACAGGCGCAGCCCGGAGGGCGCGCGGTTAGGCCGCGCTGAGCCAGTAGCCGGCGTTGAAAGGGCTGCTCATGCGCAGCGCCTCGGCCGACACATCGACCAGCAAACCGCCTGCCAGCGGTCTTTTTTCACCGTCCTCGATCGCGAGCGCGATGCCGGTCACGGCAGCCGCGTCGTTCTTAGCCTCATCAGCCCGTTCCGCCTGGCTGGTTTGCGCGGAACGGGCTACGGAAAAGAATAGAAGACCCTGAACGGAATTTTTCTGTCTCCCCAGTAGTCCGCCGCATCGCGAAAGATGTCGAGCAGCTGCTCGCGCGCTTCCTTGTCGAACTTGCCGCTGGCGGGGATGTGCTCCAGCACCACGATGAAGCCCGGTTGCGGGCCCGACTTGTGCAACGGGTCGGTCATCGAGTCGTACAGGGCATCGAAATTCTTGCCGAAATGCGTGGGCAGGGTGAACTGCTGGGCAATCATGTCCAGCACATCCTGCTTGCTCTGCGCAGGGGCCAAGTTGGCATACAGGAAGTGGTGACCCAGTGCCTGGGCGGCATCCTGCAGATCGCTCACGCGGAACGCGCGAATCGACTGCACGATGTTGGGTCTCACATTACGAAGTGGCATTTCCATCTCCGCGGCTCTTTCTCGATAGTAAAAAAATCGGCTTCCGGCCTTGCGGCCACATCATCCCGGGCAAGCCCGCTCACTCGACGATCCGTTTGAAACTGGCGTAGTGGTCACCCGTGTAATAGCAGGCATCCGGTGTCCGCACGGGCCCGCCGCACACGATGCGGCGCGCACCCCGATTCCGGGAACCAGGCGTTTTCACGGTGTATTCGCGGTAGTAGCCGCGAGGGTGCATGGGCAACAGCCGCTCGCGGTTGCCGAAAACGACGCCGTCCTTTTCATAAGGAAACGGACCGCCCTGACGAATCAGCTGGTACGTCCCGGCCGCCGCTGTCGGCAATTGCGACAGCGCCACCACGGTGACAACCTCCTGGCCACGCTCTGCTACGTCCTGCCGGGCCTGCACCCACGCGGGGTTGGCGAGGCTGACCAGCCACAACGCATTGACGAGCCAGACTTTGCTTTTATTGATGAACCCAGCGCGCCACATGACCCATACACCTTTGGAAAACTCCGGGTAAACCCCCGAAATTTGAGGCCGTAGTGTGACGGAAGTGCACCGAAAATGCAAGTCACTGCCCAAATAATGGGCAGTTCTCCAGGGATTTGCCGACGCGCTAAGTTAGCGCTCGCTTTCGTCGCAGGTGCTACCGAACGGCGTTGGCATCGGCAACCGTCAGGGCCGTCATGTTGACGATGCGGCGCACCGTTGTGCTGGCAGTCAGAATATGCACCGGCTTGGCCGCCCCCAGCAGCACCGGGCCGACCGCGATGTTGCTGCACATGGGGGATGTGGATGGCCTGATCTGCGGCACCTGGGGCACCAACGCCATGCACCTGCAGTACATCGACCAGGTCATCGGCAAGCGTCCGGGCGTGACCACCTATGCGGCCATGAACGGGTTGATGC
>JAEWVY010000007.1 GCA_023396625.1 Pseudomonadota bacterium
CGGCTGGAGATCCTGCTGGACGAGGGCACCTTCGAAGAGTGGGACATGTTCGTGGAGCACCGCTGCGTGGACTTCGGCATGGCGGACAACCGGATTCCGGGCGACGGCGTGGTCACGGGCTACGGCATGATCAACGGGCGCCTGGTCTTCGTCTTCAGCCAGGACTTTACCGTGTTCGGCGGTGCGCTTTCCGAAGCCCATGCCGAGAAGATCTGCAAGATCATGGACCAGGCCATGAAGGTGGGCGCGCCCGTGATCGGCCTGAACGACTCGGGCGGCGCGCGCATCCAGGAAGGCGTGGCCTCGCTGGGTGGCTATGCCGACGTGTTCCAACGCAACGTGATGGCCAGCGGCGTGATTCCGCAGATCAGCCTGATCATGGGCCCGTCGGCCGGCGGCGCGGTGTACAGCCCGGCCATGACCGACTTCATCTTCATGGTGAAGGACAGCAGCTACATGTTCGTCACCGGCCCGGACGTGGTCAAGACCGTGACGCACGAGGAGGTGACGGCCGAGGAGCTGGGTGGCGCCATCACCCACACCACCAAGAGCGGCGTGGCCGACCTGGCGTTCGAGAACGACGTGGAAGCGCTGCTCATGCTGCGCCGCCTGTACAACTACCTGCCGCTGAACAACCGCGAGAAGGCGCCGGTGCGCAAGAGCGGCGACCCGAGCGACCGCATGGACATGAGCCTCGATACGCTGGTGCCCGACAACCCGAACAAGCCCTATGACATGAAGGAGCTGATCGTCAAGACGGTGGACGATGGCGACTTCTTTGAGCTGCAATCGGAGTACGCGAAGAACATCCTGATCGGCTTTGCCCGCATGGATGGCCAGACCATTGGCATCGTCGCCAACCAGCCGCTGGTGCTGGCCGGTTGCCTGGACATCAAGAGCAGCATCAAGGCCGCACGCTTCGTGCGTTTTTGCGACGCCTTCAACATCCCGGTGGTCACCTTCGTCGATGTGCCCGGCTTCATGCCCGGCACGTCCCAGGAGTTTGGCGGAATCATCAAGCACGGCGCCAAGCTGCTCTACGCCTATGCCGAGTGCACCGTGCCCAAGATCACCGTCATCACGCGCAAGGCCTACGGCGGCGCTTACGACGTGATGGCCTCCAAGCACCTGCGCGGCGACGTCAACTTTGCCTGGCCCAACGCCGAAATCGCGGTGATGGGCGCCAAGGGCGCGGTGGAGATCATCTTCCGTGAGGACAAGGGCGACCCGGCCAAGCTGGCCGCCAAGGAAGCCGAGTACAAGGCGCGCTTCGCCAACCCGTTCGTGGCCGGTGCGCGCGGCTTCATCGACGACGTGATCCTGCCGCACGAGACGCGCAAGCGCATCTGCCGCTCGCTGGTAATGCTCAAGGACAAAAAACTGGAAAACCCGTGGCGCAAGCACGGCAACATTCCATTGTGAATATGGCGCACCCCCAGGCTGCGCGCACTGCGCGTCGCTTCGCCCCCCCTTGCAAGGGGCAACACCAGCGGCCCGGCAAAGCCGGTTCCGCGGTGTTCCCCGACTAAGAGTCCCTCGCTGGAGACGAGATATGTTTAAGAAAATCCTGATTGCCAACCGCGGAGAGATCGCCTGCCGCGTGATTGCGACCGCCAAGAAGATGGGCATCGCCACCGTGGCGGTGTATTCCGAAGCCGACCGCGACGCGCGCCATGTGCTGCTGGCCGACGAGGCCGTGTTGCTGGGCCCGGCGCCCAGCCGCGAGTCCTACCTGGTGGCCGACAAGATCATTGCCGCGGCCAAGCAGACCGGCGCGCAGGCCATCCACCCCGGCTACGGCTTCCTGTCCGAGAACGAGGACTTTGCCAAGCGGGTGGAAGAAGAGGGCATGGCCTTCATCGGCCCCAGGCACTTTTCCATCGCCGCCATGGGCGACAAGATCGCCTCCAAGAAGCTGGCCCAGGAGGCCAAGGTCAACACCATCCCGGGCTGGAACGACGCCATCGAGTCCGCCGAGCGCGCGGTGGAGATCGCCAAGGACATCGGCTACCCGGTGATGATCAAGGCCAGCGCCGGTGGCGGCGGCAAGGGCCTGCGGGTGGCCTTCAACGACAAGGAAGCCTTCGAGGGCTTCACCTCCTGCCGCAACGAGGCACGCAACAGCTTCGGCGACGACCGCATCTTCATCGAGAAGTTCGTGCAGGAGCCGCGCCACATCGAAATCCAGATCCTGGGCGACAGCCACGGCAATGTGATCTATCTGAACGAACGCGAGTGCTCGATCCAGCGCCGCCACCAGAAGGTGATCGAGGAGGCGCCGTCGCCTTTCATCAGTGAGGCCACCCGCAAGGCCATGGGTGAGCAGGCCGTGGCCCTGGCCAAGGCCGTGAAGTACCAGAGCGCGGGCACCGTGGAATTCGTGGTCGGCAAGGACCAGGATTTCTACTTTTTGGAGATGAACACCCGCCTGCAGGTGGAGCACCCGGTGACGGAATGCATCACCGGGCTGGATCTGGTCGAGCTGATGATCCGAGTCGCGGCCGGCGAGAAGCTGCCGATCACCCAGGCGGACGTCAAACGCGAGGGCTGGGCCATCGAGTGCCGCATCAACGCCGAAGACCCGTTCCGCAACTTCCTGCCGTCCACCGGCCGCCTGGTGCGCTTTGCCCCGCCTGCCACCAGCATGGCACAGGCCGATACCTCGCGCCTCTTTGGCGTGCGCGTGGATACCGGCGTGCTGGAGGGGGGCGAAATCCCGATGTTCTACGACTCCATGATCGCCAAGCTCATCGTGCACGGCCGGGACCGCCTCGATGCCATCGCCCGGATGCGCGAGGCGCTCAACGGCTTCGTGATTCGCGGCGTGTCCAGCAACATCCCGTTCCAGGCGGCCTTGCTGGCGCACCCCCGGTTCGTGGCGGGGGACTTCAACACCGGCTTCATCGCCGAGCACTACGCCGGCGGTTTCCGGGCCGAGGACGTGCCGCACGAAGATCCGGATTTTCTGATGGCGCTGGCGGCCTTCGTGCGCCGGAAGTCACGCCAGCGGGCGATGGCGATCTCCGGTCAATTGCCGGGCTATGCCGTGAATGCCGGCAAGGACTATGTGGTCGTCACGCTGGCGACCGACGGCAAGAACACCTACACCCCGGTGCATGTGGACGAGTTTGTGGGGGAAACCGGCTCCGCCCGGGTCGTGATCGGTTCGAATTGTTATGAAATTCGCAGTAATTCGCGCCTCAACGACATCTGCATCACCGGCACGGTGAATGGCCAGGCTTTTACCGCCCAGGTCGAGCGGGGCACGCAAAAGAACCCGCTGGCGCTGCGGCTGCAACACAACGGCACACGCATCGAAGCCCTGGTGGTCTCGCCTCGCATGGCCGAATTGCACCGCCTGATGCCGTTCAAGGCGCCGCCGGACCTCAGCCGCTTCGTGCTCTCACCGATGCCGGGCCTGCTGGTGGATGTGGCTGTGCAGCCGGGCCAGAAGGTGCTGGCGGGTGAACGTGTGGCCGTGATCGAGGCCATGAAGATGGAGAACGTGTTGTTCGCCGCCGCCGATGGCGTGGTGGGCAAGGTGTTGGCGGCCCGGGGTGACAGCCTGGTGGTGGACCAGCCCATCGTGGAGTTCGCCTAAATTTTGTGCGCCCCGCGCCCTTGTACAGGTGTGGACCCATGGCATGACGAGTTGTGAGATGAACCAAATGAGGCCTTTCAAAGTGCTGGGTATCCAGCAGATCGCCATCGGCGGGTCCGACAAGACCCGCCTGCGGAAGCTATGGGTCGACATGCTGGGGTTGAAAGTCACCAGCACGTTCAGGAGCGAACGCGAAAACGTGGACGAAGACATTTGTGCCATGGGCGCGGGCCCGTTCACGGTCGAGGTCGATCTGATGCAGCCGCTGGACCCCGAGAAGAAGCCCGCCGTGCATGCCACGCCCCTGAACCACGTGGGCCTGTGGATCGACGACCTGCCCGCCGCCGTGGAATGGCTCCATGGCCAGGGCGTGCGCTTCGCGCCGGGGGGGATCCGCAAGGGCGCAGCGGGATACGACATCTGCTTCATCCATCCCCGCGGCAACGAAGAACTCCCGCTCGGGGGAGAAGGTGTGCTGATTGAGCTGGTGCAGGCGCCCCCGGAGGTCGTCGCCGCATTCTCCGCCCTGGCGAACCAGCCCTCCTGATCGGCCCCGGGCGTCAGCGGTCCAGGCCGTCTTCAGGGCGCGCTTTTTGGGGGGGGCTGCGGGCCGCACGCGCCCGAGCGAGGGCGGCTTCGATGACTTGCCGCTTGCGGTCGAGCACGGCCGGATCGGTATGCAAAGATTGCCCCGGCAGATCGGCGAGCTTGGCCAAAGCTTCTTTTTCATGTCTTTTTGCCAGTTCCTCAGCGTCCCTTCTCATTCTTTCGCTATGAAATTCATATCTTTCTCGGGCCTGAGCGGCATCCTGCGCTGACC
>JAEWVY010000098.1 GCA_023396625.1 Pseudomonadota bacterium
GGGTAGGGGATATCGGTGTCCAGCGCCAGATCGGGTGTCTGGGCTTGCACGCTGCGCCGCACGGCGTGGCTGTAGAGGCTGGCGCTGGTCATGTGGCCGATGCGCACCGGGGTGCGCTCACGGGCGCACACGCCGATCACGCCCCGCCCCATGTCGACTTCGGAGCCTACGCCGGACACCGCGTAGCCCATGCTGGCGACCGTGTACAGGCGGGCGCCCGCCGCGTCGAGCATCAAGACCATGGCATGCGCGACCCCGAGCGACTGGCGCAGGTTCGCCAGCACGCTGTCCAGCAGCGCCTCCAGCGACGCGCAGCGCGCCAGCGATTCGCTGCACTGGCGCACGGCGGACAGCAATCCGCAGCGGGGCGCCGGGGCTGGCAGGGGCTGCCCCGGCACAGACTCGATGCCTTCCACCTCGTACACATCCGACCCCAGCAACCGGAATACGTCGGCCATGCCCACATGCGAGGCTATGCCGGCCAGCTGCGCCTTCATGCTTTCGAACAGCGGGCCATGGGTCTCGGTGCGGAGGTAGCGGATCCGCAGCCGATAGAAAGCCGCTGTCACCGGATGCAGCAGCAGCAGCGTGCCCCGCGGGTTGACCAGGATGTTCTGGCGCGTCTTGTTGAAGAACTGGAACGACAGGGCGACGTGCCCTGGGTCCACGTAGACCACCTGGGTCAAATAGGCGACGTTGGGCGTCCCGTCGGCGGCGCAGGTGGCGATGGCGGCGGGAATGGCGCCCTCCAGGCAAGCCCGGATCGCATCGAGCGTGATGGGGGCCGTCACGCCGCGGCCCCGCCGTGTCCCAGGTGGGCTCCAGCCTTCGGCCCGGGTGTCTGGTCGAAGGCGGCCTCGGGTGCGAAGCTCACGGCGACCAGATCGTCCAGGTCGTAGGCGAGCATCGCCGCGGCATAGGCTGGCGGCAACCCGACGGCGCCGATGGCCTGCGTCATGGCGGCCAGGTAGCGGTTCAGCACCGGAATGTCGGGCTGCCCGGCGTCACGCAGCCGTGCCCGCGTCGCCTTGACCTGCACCGTGCGGTGCGATGAAGGCTCGCTGAACATGACCGAGACGCGACCGGTGGAGGCGATGTCCGCCAGCAGCTGGCGTGACTGCGAGCGAGCGAGATAGACCGTGACCGTGGCGCCGTCCGCGGTGATGGCGCTGCCGACGGCGCGCATGACACTGGGTCGATGTGCCAGGTCACGCGAGCAGACGATGGCCGAGACGCCCTGGTCGATCAACGCGACATGAGCGGGGGGCAGCAACGGGGCGGAATCGGCGCGCACGGAAGCACTCTAGCGGGAAAATGGTGTGGCTGCAGGGCGGTGGGGGAGCAGTCGCGGGTTTATCCCCGGAACCGTTTGCGGGTGAGGGCCAGCGCCAGCCAGAACGCGCCGATGGCGAAACCGGCCAGCACCAACCCGTGGCGCAGCGGATGCGCCGGCCACCGGTCCATGAACATCGGGCGCACCAGTTCGACCGCGGCCGAAAGGGGCAGCCATTCCGCGACGGCGCGGACCAGGGGCGGCAGCTGTTCGCGCGGGAAGAAGATGCCGGAGAGGAACATCATCGGCGTCAGGAACAGCGTGAAATAGTAGGAGAAGAAATCGTAGCCCTTGGCCAGCGCGTTGAAGATCAGCGCGATGCAGCTGAAGGTGATGCCCGCGCCCAGCAGGACCGGCCAGGCCACGAGCAGCTTGGGGCTGTGGCTGATGCCCAGCGCCAGCATCACGAGGAGGATGGCCGTGACCGTGAACAGCGCCTTGAACGCCGCCCAGAGCATTTCGGCCAGCACCACGTCGTCCAGGCGCACCGGCGCGTTCAGGATGCCGTCCCAGGTCTTTTGCACATGCATGCGCGAGAAGGCCGAATACAGCGCCTCGAAGCTGGCGGCGTTCATGGCGCTCATGCAGATGCTGCCACTGGCCAGGAACAGGATGTAGGGCACCTGCTGCCCATCGTGCTGGACCTGACCCACCAGCGCGCCCAGCCCGTAGCCGAAGGCCACCAGCCACATCAGCGGCTCGGCGATGTTGGCCATCAGGCTGGGCAGGGCCAGCTTGCGCCAGACCAGCAGGTTGCGCAGGAACACGGGCCACCAGCGCAGGGAAAGTTCCGGAGGGCGCCAGGGCGACGGCGCCGCGGATGCGGTGGTCGTGGCCACGAGGGGAGCGGGGGTCGATGCCATGTCAGCCTTCCTCACGAATCTGGCGTCCGGTGAGCTTGAGGAACAGATCTTCCAGGTTGGCCGGCCGGTGCAGGGTGCGCAAGCCGGGCCGGGCCTCCAGTGCCGCCAGCAGCGGGCGGGCATTGGCGGTGTAGAAGAACACGGTTTCGCCGCTGACCTCGACCCGCGCGGCGTGCGCCTGAAGCGGGCTGTCCACCAACGCCAGCGCGCCGGTGCCGTACACCTCCACCACGTCGGGTTCCAGGTGCTGGGCGATCAGTTCGCGCGGCCGGCCTTCGACCATCTTCGTGCCATGGTCCAGCACCAGCAGCCGGTCGCACAGGCGCTCGGCCTCGTCCATGAAGTGGGTGGTCAGCAGGATGGACTTGCCTTGCTGCAGCAACAGCTGCAACCGCTCCCACATCAAGTGGCGGGCCTGCGGGTCGAGGCCCGTGGTGGGCTCGTCGAGCAGCAACAGCTGCGGATCGTTGACCAGCGCGCGGGCCAGCGACAGGCGCCGCCGCATGCCACCCGACAATTCACCGGGCTTGGCCGCGGCCTTGTGCCCGAGCGCGGCGAACGCCAGAAGCTGCGGGACGCGTGCCCGGATGTCGGCGCTCTTCATGCCGAAATAGCGGCCATAGACCAGCAGGTTTTCCGCGAGATCGAAATCCGGATCCAGGGAGTCGAACTGGCTGACCACGCCCAGGCGGGCCTTGATGGCCAGCGCGTCCCGGGGCATGAGCTGGCGCTGGCCGGCGATGGGGTAGGCGATTTCGCCACCATCCGGCGTCACCAGGCCCAGGGCCATGCGAATGGTGGTGGTCTTGCCGGCGCCGTTGGGGCCGATGATGCCCAGGCATTCCCCAGGCGCGATGTGGAAGGACACGTCGTTCACCACCACCAGATCGCCGTAGCGCTTGTGCAGGTGGCTGACTTCGAGCAGATTGTCGGGGGGCATGCTGTCGATTGTGCATGGTCGCTGCGATGCTGGTTCCGCAGCGGATTCTTGACGGGGGAAAGCACCCTCTATAAAGTATGCATGCATATCAATTACAGCAACCCGGTCCACCGACCCGAGGGTGGGCGCGCAACGGAGACACCGATGAATGCCCCGAACCACGCCGCGCAACTGGGCCGTCTCGACGAGCTGCCCGCGGACTACCTGGCCGCGCTCGCTCCCCTGTCGCTGGCGCCGTTGTGGCCGCAGCTGCGCGGCCTGCTGCCCCGGGGCCGGCCCGCCCGGCAGACCATGCCGCACGTCTGGGCCTATCGGGACGTGCGGCCGCACCTGCTGCGTGCCGGCGAACTGACCCCCATCGAGAAGGCCGAGCGGCGGGTGCTTGTGCTGTGCAATCCCGGCCATGGTCTGGACAGGCTGGTGGCGACTCCGACCATCTATGTCGGGCTGCAGCTGATTCTGCCCGGCGAAGTGGCGCCCAACCATCGGCACACGCCGACCGCGGTACGTTTCGTGGTCGAGGGGCGGGGCGGCTTCACCACGGTGGATGGTGAGAAATGCCCGATGGAAAAGGGCGACCTGATCCTCACACCCGCCGGTCTCTGGCACGAACATGGGCACGAGGGGACGGGCCCGGTCGTCTGGCTGGACGCCCTCGACTTGCCGATGATCTACGCGATGGAGGCGTCCTACGCCGTCGAAGGCCCGCCGCAACAGCCCCGGCCCGTGGCGGATGCGTCGCAGAATCGCTACCGCCGCGCCGGACTGGTGCCCTATGGGTCGCTTGGCCGGCCATCCCGCCCGGCGTATCCCCAAATCCGCTATCCGTGGAAGGAGGTGCGTGAGGCGCTCCTGGCGCTGGCCACGGTCACGGCTGCGGGTGAGCCCGTGCAGCTGGCCTACGTGAACCCGGAAACTGGCGCCCCCTGCCTGCCGACGCTGGGCTTTTCCGCGCAACTGCTGCGCCAGGGGCAGGAACTGACGCCCCGCCGCCGCTCGGCCAGTTCGGTGATGCATGTCATCGAGGGTCGCGGCGAATCGCTGATCGACGGCGTGACACTGTCCTGGTCCGAGGGCGACACGCTGGCCGTGCCGACCCACGCGAGCGTGACGCACCGGGCCCTCGCCGCGGATGCCTGGCTGTTTCACGTCGATGACGCGCCGATGCAGCGTGCCCTGGGGTTCTACGAGGATTTCTGAACCGTGCCCAGGCTCGCCCGGATCGTGACGGCGCGAAGCAGGCGTCTTGTTCCCCATCAACCCGGCAGGGAGTCGACATGAGCAGCGAAACCCATTTCATCGTCATCGGCGGCGGCATCGGCGGTCTGGCGACGGCCCTGGCCCTGGCCCAGATCGGCATTCGCGTCACGGTGCTGGAGCAGGCTGCCCAGATCGGCGAGATCGGCGCGGGCATCCAACTCGGCCCCAACGCCTTTGCCGCGCTCGACGCGCTGGGAGTCGGCGAGAACGCTCGCCGGCGCGCCGTGTTTACCGATGAACTGACCATGATGGACGCGGTCGACGGCTCGGTCGTCGGCAGCTTCCCGGTGGGCGAGGCGTTCCGGGTGCGCTTTGGCAACCCGTACGCGGTGATCCACCGTGCCGACATCCATACCGCCATCCTGGAAGGGGTGCAGGCGTTACCGCGCGTCCGCTTTCAGACGTCCGTCCGCATCGAGCGCGTGATGCAGGAGGGCGATGCGGTGACCGCGGTCGATACGCAGGGCCACGCGTTCACGGCCGACGCGCTGGTGGCCGCCGACGGTGTGCGCTCGGTAGTGCGCGAGGCACTGTACGGGGATCCGCCCCGAGTGTCGGGCCACGTGGTCTATCGCGCCGTGGTGCCGGTCGCGGACATGCCCGCCGACTTGCGCATCAACGCGCCCGTGCTCTGGGCCGGGCCGAACTGTCATCTGGTGCACTATCCGCTGCGGGGTGGCCGGGAGTACAACCTGGTGGTCACCTTCCACAGCCGCCAGCAGGAAACCTGGAGCGTGACCGATGGCAGCAAGGACGAGGTGCTGTCGTATTTCCAGGGCATCTGTCCGCGGGCGCGCCAGCTGCTCGACTGCCCGCGCAGCTGGCGGCGCTGGGCCACGGCCGACCGCAATCCGATCGACCGCTGGAGCCAGGGCCGCATCACCCTGCTCGGTGACGCCGCGCACGGCATGCTGCAGTACCTCGCGCAAGGTGCCTGCATGGCCATGGAGGACGCCGTGACGCTGGCCGAAGCGCTGAAGGCGTGCCGACAGGGAACGCACTGGAGCATCGAAGCAGCATTTCGC
>JAEWVY010000119.1 GCA_023396625.1 Pseudomonadota bacterium
TCGCCATCCTGCGCGAATTGCAGGCCAACGGCCGGCTGAGCAACGCCGAATTGAGCAACCGCGTGGGCCTGTCGGCCGCGCCGTGCTGGCGGCGGGTGCGCGCGTTGGAAGAAGCCGGCTACATCCTCGGTTACCACGCGGAAATCAACCGCCACAAGATCGGCCTGGGCGTGCTGGCCTTCGTGCGGCTCGACGCCGAACGCAATAGCGGCGACGTGACGCGGCAGCTTGAGGAAGCCATCCGCGCCATCCCCGAAGTGATCGCCTGCCACTACATCAGCGGGACGGGCACCTTCGAATTGCAGGTCGTCAGCCGCGACCTGGTCACTTTCAGCCAGTTCGCCCGCGAAGTGCTGATCAACCTGCCCAACGTCAAGGACCTGCACACCAGCTTCTCGCTGGGCGAGATCAAGGTCAGCAGCGCCCTGCCGCTGGGGCAGGCGACGCCCTGACCACTCAGCGGCCGTCGGGCCAGCCGCCGCCTGCCGACACGGGCTTACGGGCTTACATATCTTTTAGCGTCGTGGGGCGGCTGGGCTGTATTTCCCATCCGCAACGCGCGTCAGCCACAGATAGCGCTCAACCGATAGATGCCGCCTTGCATGCGCGCCACCTCACACCCCGGCGACGCGACCGAAGCGGTTGCGACCTGACCGCCTTCAGCCTCAGGTGCCGATGCCCATTCATGGGCATAGGTCGAAACGACAAAATTTGGCGGACAAAATTTGTCACTCCAGGCATTTGTTCGTCAGCATTCGGCGCAAGGAACTTGGCAAAACCGGAACTATTTCCTCCCGGAAGGGTGGTCGCCGGGTTTCCAGGCGTAACAATCACCCTGGCATGCAACATGCTGATCCAAAGTGTCTTTTTTCATAGCAAGGAGTCTTCCATGAAGCGTTCCATCCAGCGGGGTTTCACCCTTATCGAATTGATGATCGTCGTTGCGATCATCGGTATCCTGGCCGCCGTGGCCTTGCCTGCGTATCAGGACTACACTGTCCGGGCGCGTGTGTCTGAAGTGATTCTGGCAGCATCGTCGTGCCGTAGCGCGATCACTGACACGGTCCAGAATTCGCCTGTGGCAGATGCGTCGGCCGCCATCCAATCCTCGTGCAGCGTGTCGGCGACCAAGATGGTTGTATCCGGGTCGGCCGATGCAGACGGCATCATTACGGTCGTAGGCAGTGAAGGCGCTCTGGGTGGCAGCACAACGTCGACTGCCAATGCCGTCTCGCTCAAGCCTTATGTGAATTCGGGCGGCACCATTCGCGCCCTGGAAGGCACAACGGACGGTGGTCTGACCATTCATGAATGGCGTTGCGGTCCTGCGGCCACCAACGCGATGCCCACCAAGTACCTGCCGGGCTCCTGCAAGGCGACCTGATAGCCCATCGGCTAGATGACAAATCAAAAAAGACCGCGCCCGCGGTCTTTTTTGTTTACCTCGACGGCTACTCCCCGTCGTCCCTGTTCGCCGCAACACGACTTGTCCATGCCTCTGCTTCCCCACACGCCCCAAGTCCGCTTGCAGCAGTTTCCGCTGCTCGCGACATTGGCCACGCTGACATTGGCAATCACGTGGCTGCTGCCCAACTTGGCCCAACCATGGCTGGCATTCCATAAAGACGCGTGGGCCGCCATGGCCCTGGCTTGCGCGATGTTGGGTCTCGGGTTTCGCCTGCGAATCGAATGGGCCGTCTCCCGTGCAGTCATTATCCTGCTGCTGATTTCACTGGTCCCCTGGCTGCAACACTGGGGTGGCCTAATCCCCCTGCGCGGCGACGCGTTCATGTCGTTCGCTTATGTCCTCGGGTTTGCCCTCGCTGTGGCCGTTGGAGAAAACTGGACACGAATCCGGCCCACAGCCCCTGTTGACTTCGTCCTGGGGGCCGCAGCCATCGCGGCCCTGATTTCGGTCGGTCTGCAGCTCTATCAAATGGCTTCACTGGCCCCAGGCAACGACCCGACTGACATCTGGGTGCTTCGGTTCAACCCACGGGATGGCCGCCCCTATGCGAACCTCGCCCAACCCAATCAGTTGGCAACCTTGCTGGTCTGGGGATTGATTGGCTTTTTCTGGATGCGCGCGCGTGGCTGGATACGCCACAGCTTGATGTACCTACCGGCCTGCATCCTGTTGATGGGCATCGCCCTGACCCAATCGCGAACCGCGATGTTGACCCTCACACTGTTCTTCGGCGCATGCTTTTTTCTTTTTTGGAAGAAACTCATCAGTCGTTCAACGTTTCGCGACGCAGTCCTTCTCTTCGGATTCTTCTGGGCTGCTCTGGTCGGCGTGTACTGGATCTCCCATCTCCTGGACATTGGCAACGGCTTCAGCCTGCAGAAGCGGACCCTGGGCGAAACCCGGTTCTTCCTCTGGCGCGTGGCCGCGGATGCTGTCGCCGAGCATCCCTGGCTTGGCTATGGTTGGCGCCACACCCACGAGGGCCTGATTGAAGTCTTTCCGCGCCATCCTCAAATGGCGAATTGGTATTTTGAGCAGGCTCACAACCTGTTTCTCGATTTGGTGTTGTGGTGCGGCCTGCCCCTGGGTCTTCTGGTCAGTGGTCTGATGCTGTATTGGTTAGCCCAACACCTGCGCCAAACGGCCACCCCACAACGCCGTTTGGTCCTTGCAGCTGTATTGGCCGTCAGCATTCACGCGATGCTCGAATTGCCCCTGCACTACGCTTATTTTCTTTTGCCCACGGGGCTGCTCGTAGGTTATCTGAACCAGACCAGAACGGCTTCGGATTCTTACGGCTCCTCCGTTCGCATCCCGCGAATACCGCTGCTCGGGATCATGATGGCAAGTTGCCTCGTGCTGGTGGTCATCGTGTACGACTACTTGCGTGTGGAGGCGCGCTTTGAAGTATTGCAGTTCGAACTCAAGCGAATTGGCAAGCGTGAACCTCCTCCACCCGACGATCTGCTGATTCTTGACCAATGGGGAGAAATGTTGCGAGTCGCCAGGGCCAAGCCCAATCCAGGTCTGTCGGCCGAAGAACTGGAACGATGGGAGGCGGTTGCGTTATTCCATCCCTCCGAATTGACTTTTCAGAAATTGATGTTTGCGTGGTCTCTCAACGGTCACCCCGAGCGTGCCAAATACTGGGCCGACCGGTTATGCCTGGTTTCACCACCCAGGAAATGTGCCCGTCTCCTGCAGGAATGGCGCGAAAACTCGATTGTCATGCCCGTTGCCTCCGAACCTGGGCAAGGCTGAGTTTTTTCACGGGGTTCATCGTCTATCATTTTTGAATGCTTGATTCGCCAAACTCCCGCAACCTGCGCGACCGCGCGCGCGCTGCCGGAATTCACGCTGCACTCAGCGTGTGCGTGGTGTTGTGCGCCGCCGCCCTGGTTTTTTTGATCTGGTACCCATACCCCTACCGCGAGATCTCGGGGGGGCGCGAGCTGTTTACCCTGGTCGTCAGCGTGGACGTCGTTCTTGGCCCATTGCTGACCTTTGCCGTGTTCAACCGCCGCAAGCCGCGACGCGAGCTCACGAGAGATCTCGGCATCATTGTTCTGCTGCAGGTGTCAGGACTGATCTACGGGCTTCATACGGTGGCCCTGGCACGCCCGGTCCATCTGGTTTGGGAAATCGACCGCATGCGGGTGGTCCACCGGGTAGACGTCCCGGACGAGCTTCTGGCCCAGGCTGCGCCAGACATGCGCGCCTTGCCCCTGACCGGCCCTACCCTGGTGGCCATCAGACCCTTTCGCGATGCCAACGAACGCATGGAAGTGACCATGGCCGCCTTGGGCGGCGTCACAGTTGGTTCGCGAGCGGATTTGTGGCAGCCCTATTCAGCCGCTTCCGAACGGATTCGCGAAAGTGCCAGGCCCGTGGATGAGCTGAAAAATCGCTTCCCTCGCAGCGCCGCCGAAATCGACGCCGTTCTCCAGCGCGAGGGATTGACCGCGACCCAGGCGCTCTGGCTCCCGTTGGCTGGCCGGAAGGATTTCTGGACGGTGTTTCTGAGTTCGGACACGCTGCTGCCTGTCGCCTATCTTCCGCTGGACCCGTTCTGAAGAACACGGCCTTCTTGCCCTGGCATCACCGCGAGCCCGCCCCGCGCTGACACCCGACTCTTTCGCGCGATCCGCACGCAATCCTCACCCGCTCCAGCCGTGCATTTTCTCCCCGCCGCCCTCCTCATCACCCTACCCTGGCTCAACCCTTTCGCCCCGGGGCCCAGCGCGGCGGCGATGCCGCTGCTGGTCAGCTGGCTGTGCGCCGGGTTCCTGTGCCTGCTGGCGCGCCCCGCGTTCCCGGCGCGGGGGCTGCCACGGACCACGACAGGCGTGGCCCTGGCGTTGGGCGCGATGCTCTGGCTGGCTTCCTTGCGCATGCCCGTTCTGCCGGGTGTCGGCGCGGCGGCCGCGGTCGCCTGGCCCAGCACCGAGTCGCTGGCGCTGGGCATGGCGCTGCTGGTCACCGGGGCCTGCGCCTGGTGCTTCGCCGCGGCCACGCCGCGCGAGGTCACGCTGCTGGCGCGCGCCTGGCTGGCCGCCGGCCTGGCCAGCGCGGCCATGGGCTGGCTGCAGTACACCGGCACCACGGCGGCGTTCTGGCCCTGGGTCAGCGGCGCGCGCGTGGGCGAGGCGTTCGGCAATCTGCATCAACGCAACCTCTACGCCAGTCTGACCAGCATCGCGCTGTGCGCGCTGGTGTGGCTGGCGCGCCGTGATGCGTGGTTCCAGCGGCCGGCATGGGCGGCCGGGCCCGCAGCGCTGCTGGCGGCCGGCAACGCGCTGTCGGTATCCCGCACCGGTTTTTTCGAGTTGCTGCTGGTGCTCGCCTTGGCGTGGGCATGGGGGCTCTGGCGCGAGCGCGCCGTCCGCTGGGCGCTGGGCCCGGTGCTGCCGGCCTATCTGGCCGCCGCGCTGGGCGTGCCGCTGCTGACCGGGATCGCGCCCGCCGCGGACCTGCTCACCCGCCTGACCGAAGGGGCCACGCTGTGCTCGAGTCGGGCCACGCTGTGGTCGAACATGCTGACGCTGATCGGGCAACGGCCCTGGGGTGGCTGGGGTTGGGGCCAGTTGGACGCGGCGCACCATCTCACGCTGTACGACGGGCCGCGCTTTTGCGACATCCTGGACAACGCGCACAACCTGCCGCTGCACTTGGCCGTGGAGCTGGGCCTGCCGGTGGCGGTGACGGTGTGCGGCATGGTGACGTGGGCCGTCTGGCGCGCGCGGCCGTGGCGCGAGAACGATGCGGTGCGCCAGCTGGCCTGGTCGGTGATCGCGGTGATCGCGCTGCACAGCCTGCTGGAGTACCCGTTGTGGTACGGGCCTTTCCAGATGGCCCTCGGGATGGCTCTGGGGCTGCTGTGGCGCGCCCGCGTGGTACCGGGCATCCCCGCGGCCCCCCCCTCAGGGCCGGGGCGGGGATTCAGCCGCTTGGGCGCGGGCCTCGGGCTGGCGATCCTGGCGGCCACCGCGCTGGCGGCCTGGGACTACCAGCGCGTGAGCCAGATTTATCTACCGCCTGACGAACGCAGCGCGGCGTTCGGCAACGACGCGCTGGCCACGGCGCGCCAGAGCTGGCTGTTCACGGAGCAGGCCCGTTTTGCCGAACTGACGATGACCCCGTTGACCGCCGCCAATGCCGAATGGACCCATGCGACGGCCGCGGCCCTGCTGCGCTTTTCGCCGGAGCCGCGCGTGCTCGACCCCCTCATCGAAAGCGCCGTCCTGCTGGGCCACGGCGACGAGGAAGCGGTCTGGCACCTCGCGCGCTACCGGGCGGCGTTTCCCGGCAACCAGGCGAAATGGGCCGCGGCGCTACGCCCGGCGGGCCCGGCCTCCGGTGCCTCCGGCGACGGGCGCTGAATTCACCGGCCACAGGGCGGCCCGCCTACAATGGCCGACTCATGGCCGACACCCCGTCCACGCCGTCCGCCGCCCAGGAGCGTGCCGCGCAGCTGCTGATCACGCCAGGTGCGCTGGTGCAGCTGAGCCGCGACGATGCGGGCGCGGTGGTGCGCTACATGGTGCCACGCCGCATCGCCGCCGGCACCACCTTCATCCGGGCCGGAGAGTCGGAAGCCACCGACTACTTGCTGCTCGTCATCGACGGGGAGGTCATTGTCGAGAGTCCGCCCCCTTCCGGCAGCGATGGCCTGGTGGTTTCCGTGCTGGGTCCGGGCAGTCTGATCGGCACGATGGGTCTGCTCGACGGCTCGCCGCGGTCGGCCACGTGCACCGCCAGCACCGAGCTGGGGGTGGCGCTGCTCTCGCGCAAGGCGCTGTCCCGCCTGATCGCGGAGGAGCCGGCCCTGGCCGCGCGGCTGTTGCTGGCGTTCTGCAAGCACCTGTCGGACGACCTGCGCGAGACCAGCCGAAAACTCGCGACCCTCAGCCAGGTGAACCGCGCACTGCAACAGGAACTCGGCGCCACGCACGCGGTGATTCAGCGGGTGCTGGATGCGGGGGGCGGCCCGGCCCCGGCGCCGGGGCCCTGACCTCACAGGAGCACGGGCAAGTCGGGCAGCTCATTGTGCGGGCCCGACGCGCCCGGCGCCCCGGGCTCGCGCGGAAAGTGCGCGACCAGCACCGCCGAGACCTCCTCCAGCGCCTGGGTCAGGCCTTCCTCGAACCGACCCTGCGCAAACGCCTCGCCCATGCGCCGCACCATCGCCTGCCACTCACCCGCGGCGACACAGCGGTCCACCCCCCGGTCCGCCACGAGTTCGATGGCCCGTTCGGCCACCAGCAGGTAGATGAGGACGCCGTTGTTGCGTTCGGTATCCCACACGCGCAGCTTGCCGAACAGCATCACAGCGCGTTCGCGCACGACGCGCCGCAGCGGGACGCGCTGGCGCAGGTGTCGCCCGAGATAGCCGGTCGGCAGGCTGGCTTCGATGCACACTCGGATCTGGCCGCTGTGGCGTTGCTCGCTGGCGGCCACGTATTGGCGCAGGCGTTCGATGGCTTCGGGCGGCAGGCTGCGGCGTGCCACCGCGTCATCGGTCCGCCGGTGGCGGATCAGGGTGCCCAGGGCGCGGAGCCAGTGGGTGAAGGTGTTCATGGGTCGGTCGCTCCGTGTCCTACCAGTCGCCGCTGGCGCCGCCGCCGCCAAAATCTCCGCCGCCACCGGAGCTGAAGCCTCCGCCGCTGTCCCCCCCGCTGCTCCAGCCGCCACTCGAGCCGCCGCTCCAGCCACTGCTTCCTCCGCCTCGGCCACCTCGGCTGCGACTTTGCGTCAGTCCGGAGGGCAGGTTGACGAACAGTGTCAACACGAACGCGACGGCGGCGGCGATCCCGGCCAGCAGCAGGCTGGAGCTCATCAGCAGCGCCAGCGCGCCGGCGACACTGCCTGTCAACAGCGCCCCCAGGTTGACGCCGATGATGCGCTTGGCAAAGGCGGCGATCACCGGCGTGAACATGAACAGGAAGATCGCCAGGTCCCACCACTGGACGCTGCCGCCCCACGCGGGGGACGGTTCCGGCGCCATCGGCGGCAGCGGTTCGCCCTGGATGCGCGCGGCCAGTTGCGCGACCGCCGCGTCCAGCCCTCCGGCGTAGTCGCCGGCCTTGAAGCGCGGGGTGAGCGCCTCGTCGATGATTTGTTTCGCCGCCAGGTCGGGAATGGCGCCTTCGAGCGCCTTGGCCACTTCGATGCGCAGCTTGCGGTCGTCCTTGGCGACGACCACCAGCACGCCGTCACCCACCTCCCGGCGGCCGATTTTCCAGGTGTTGCCCACGCGGTTGGCGTAGCTGGCGATGTCTTCGGGGGCGGTGGTGGGCACCATCAGCACCACGACCTGCGAACCCTTGGCCGCTTCCAGCGCGGCCAGACGGGCCTCGAGCGCGGCCTTCTGGTTGGCGTCGAGCGTGCCCGTGGCGTCGATCACGCGCGCCGTCAACGTCGGCACCGGCTGGACGCCGGCCTGCGCAAAGGCGGCGCCAAGCCCGCCCGCCAGCCCGGCCCAGGCCAGCGACAGCACGATCCACGTGCGCAGGAACGCTCCGATGCGAAGGGCCCGCATAGCTATCTGTTTTATAGTTATAGAAGTCCAGCGGACGCTGGGAAATGGCGTTTTTTATTCATTTTTTCCCAAAATCCACCACGGGCGGCGCGCTGATCTGCGCCTCGTTCTGGACCATGAAGTTGGGCTTGGGGGTGTAGCTGAACACCATGGCCGTCAGGTTGCTGGGGAAACTGCGCGCCAGCACGTTGTAGGCCTGAACCGCCTGGATGTAGCGGTTGCGCGCCACGGTGATACGGTTTTCCGTGCCTTCGAGCTCCACGCGCAAGTCGCGGAAGCCCTGGTTGGCCTTGAGGTCGGGGTAGCGTTCGCTGACCACCATCAGGCGGCTGAGCGCGCTGCCCAGTTCGCCTTGCGCCTGCTGGAACTTGGCAAAGGCCTCCGGGTTGTCCAGCGTCTGCGGTGTGACCTGGATCGAGGTGGCCTTGGCGCGCGCCTCCACCACCTGGGTCAGCGTGTCCTGCTCGAACTGCGCCTCGCCCTTGACCGTGGCCACGATGTTGGGCACCAGATCGGCGCGGCGCTGGTATTGGTTGAGCACCTCGCTCCAGGCCGACTTGGTCTGCTCGTCCAGGCGTTGGAAGTCGTTGTAACCGCAGCCGCCGAGCGACAGCGCGGCAAGCAAAATCAGGAGCCCTCTTTTCATGACCCTTCCTTTCTTTGCGAAACATTGCCTCGACATGGGCACGGGTGAGCGGCACGCACCACAGCACGCACTATAGGCCCTGGCTTCGCCGACGTCACGTGGCGCCGTTTCCCCGGCACAATCGGATCTTCCGCAACACCTCCCGTGACAGGGGCTGGCCATGAACTATCACGCGCCCTGGTGGCTCCCGGGCGGCCACGCGCAAACCATCTGGCCCGCGCTGTATGCGCGTCGCACCGTCGGCGGCCCGCCGCGCTACCGCCGCGAGCGCTGGCCCACCCCCGACGGGGATTTCATCGACGTCGATTTCGGTCCCACCCCACCCAGCGGCGCCCCCCTGCTGGCGCTGTTTCATGGCCTCGAAGGTTCTTCGCGCAGCCACTACGCCGAGGCCTT
Organism: Pseudomonadota bacterium; assembly: GCA_023396625.1. Lineage (GTDB taxonomy): Bacteria > Pseudomonadota > Gammaproteobacteria > Burkholderiales > Burkholderiaceae_C > JAEWVY01. Next base: position 9,049 of record JAEWVY010000119.1, read on the forward strand.
CGCCGATTGGGCGCATACGCAGGGCCTAGCGTTTGCCGTGCCGCATTTTCGCGGCTGCAGCGGGGAGATCAACCTCGCCCCGCGCGCCTACCACTCGGGCGACTTCGCGGAGATCGACTGGATTCTGCGCCGCCTGCTGGCCCGCCAGCTCGCGGCCGGTGCCGGACCGGTGTTGGCCGTGGGGGTGTCTCTGGGTGGCAATGCCCTGTTGCGCTGGGCCGGGGAGCTGGGCGACGCGGCATCCGGCGTGGCCAGCGCGGTGGCCGCCGTGTCCGCTCCGCTCGATCTGGCCGCGGGTGGCCATGCCATCGGGCGCGGCTTCAGTCGCCTGGTCTACACACGGCTGTTTCTTCAGACCATGAAGCCCAAGGCGCTGGCCAAGCTGGCCCAGCATCCCGGCCTGTTCGACGGCGACGCACTGCGCCGCGCCCGCGATCTGTACACGTTCGACGGCATTTTCACCGCGCCGCTGCACGGCTTTCACAGCACCGAGGACTACTGGGCCCGGGCATCCGCCAAACCCCATCTGGCCCGCATCCGCGTTCCCGCGCTGGCCGTCAACGCGCGCAACGACCCGTTCGTCCCCGCCTGGAGCCTGCCCGGTCCTGAAACCGTCGGCCCTTGTGTCACCCTGTGGCAGCCGGATCACGGCGGCCACGTGGGTTTCGCGCAGGGCCGCCCCCCGGCCCATGTGAGGACCTTGCCCGAGTCCGTCGGGGGCTGGCTGCTGCGACAGGGCGCGCCCATGCACCCGGTGCGCCCGCCCGTCAGCTCATAATCACCTGATGGATGACATCGTCAGGCAGGCCATGCGAAAGTGGCCCAATGTGCCGGATTGCTACGACTGGCTGGGCCTGGACGCACGCGGCAACTGGTTCATGCGCGATGCCCGCGTACAGGCCCTGGGGCCCTTTCCCACACTGGAAACCCCGGGCCCGGCCGCTGCGCGCGGTGCCTTGCTGACCCATGGGAAGCTGATCGAGTTCATCCACCGCAATTACGCGTGCGATGAAAGTGGGCGCTGGTTTTTCCAGAACGGCCCCCAGCGGGTGTATGTGGCGCTCGAGGCCACTCCCTTCATCTGGCGCCTGCAGATCAGTGCGCATGGCGATCTCACGGCGGCAGCCCACACCGGGCAGCCGGCGCACGTCCGGCACTGCCTGCTGGACGCGCAAGGGCACGTCTATCTGGACACCGACCTGGGTTTTGGCCTGGTGCACAGTCAGGACGTGCCCCTCGTGGCCGATAGGGTGGAGCGGGGCCAGTGGCAGCCCGAGCCCGTCGAGGCGCACACGTTGCCAACCCGCTTCGGCTTCGTGCGTCACCCGCGAACCGCCCTAACTGGCTGACGCCTGCTTTCGAACAATCCTGTTTTAATAGCGTGAAATGATTATTTCACGCTGGGATCAGGCCGATTTCTTTTAAAGTCAGGCGCTGTTACTGCCTATTTCGCGGCTTCGGCTGCAGCAGGCGCCGGTGCAGCGGGCTCCTCGAATTTGCCACCTGCGGCGTTGGCCAGGAACACGACAGCGCGTCCAATTTCGAAATCGGAATACTCGCCCCCACCTTGCGGCGCCATGGCATTCTTGCCCTTGAGTGCCGAGTTCAGCAGCGCCTCATAACCGGTCGCGATGCGCGGCGCCCAAGCCCCGGCGTCCTGGTATTTCGGCGCACCCACCGCGCCCGTGGCGTGGCATGCCGAACACACGGCCTTGTACACCTCGTCACCGCTGCGCGCCGGGCGGTTGGCATCACGAATTTCGACCCGACCAACCTTTTGCAGCCGCTCGGCCACGGCGCGCTCGGGATCGACCGAATCGGCGACTGGCTTGTTGGCCGAGGTCACGTAGTACACGAGCCCGATGATGCCAAAGATAGGCACCACAAAAGCAAAAAAACTGCTGAGCAGAAGCTGCCTAGGGTTCTTGATCGGGCCGGTATGGGCTTCGTCGGAGCGAGTTTCTTGACCGTGAGCGCTCATGGTGTCCTCAATGATCGGGGAAAGCCCGGGAATCCGGGTAAGGCTTAGTAAAAATTAACTTTTGATTATACCGGCCACCCCCTTTTGGAAGTACCCCAAAGATCTCGAAGGCCTCCGGTACAACAACAGGCAACACCGAGGCCAGCCAACGACATCGTTCGCGGCAGCGCACGCGCCATAGATCCTGCAGCCAGCAAGCTGACTCCGCCCACACACTTCCGCTGATGCCCTCTCATGCGATAATGAGCAGCTTCGCGAGACGCGGCTGTAGCTCAGTGGATAGAGTATTGGCCTCCGAAGCCAAGGGTCGTGGGTTCGATCCCCGCCAGCCGCACCAAATCTTGCTTGCGCTGTGAATGGCCAATCACACCGATAGTTCGTTGTTCATCGATCTCTCGACAGAATGACGACCCTCCAAGGCACAAATCTGTTCAGGCCCAATGGTCACAGTGCTTACATCGACAGGTTCTATGCCTTGTGCGTGCCACAGATGTGCCACTGGAGCTTCACCCTTGTCTAGAGTTCGGCATGATGGGATTTTTGGCCTCGTGCCCTACATGGATCTGCATCAGTTGGCCCGCACCAGTACTCCGCTTCGGCAGGCGTGACACGGCGAAACTCTCCCGGCCGTAGCACCGTGTCTAGTTGGCACGTAATGTGGGGTTGCCATATCGCGATGGGTGGGGAGGCCCCACCATCTGCCAATTACTTTCCGTCCTGGTTGGGCCGAGCAGCGTGCGGGAAATTTGGCGATTGGTAAGCCTGTCCTCACTCGTACGAGGGAACCGCTTCCGGGAATGACCCGCGTGCCTTGCGCTTTGGCCTACCCCCGCTCGCACGGGGGAATCCGCGTCATCAGTTCGCCGCCCTGACCTCCGGAGGCCTATCCCCCTCGCACAGGGGAACCGGCGGCCTGATCTGCACGCCCTGGCTGCTGCGGGGCCTATCCCCGCTCGCACGGGGGAACCTACGAAAATGCGATTCACGTCATTCATTTCTGGGGTAATCCCCCCGTTATTCACTGACGTGAGAAGTAGAACGGTTATGCAGCCATGACCAGTCGCTGCTTGGGGGTGATTTTTCATGTAGAAATTCTCCCCGAGAAATTTCTACTTCTCTCACCGGTGATTTTGCGGGGGGATTACCGTCGCAAAATAAAACGCCCCATCATGAAGATGGGGCGTTTTGGCTATAAAAGCCTGACGATGACCTACTTTCACACGGGAACCCGCACTATCATCGGCGCGGAGGCGTTTCACTGTCCTGTTCGGGATGGGAAG
>JAEWVY010000182.1 GCA_023396625.1 Pseudomonadota bacterium
CACATGCCCTCTGGCCGCAGGTTCCGAGACAACTGCCGGGGCGGAGACAGGGCTCGCCACCACCGGGGCGGCGGGCAGAGGCGCCACCTGCGGCACTGCGGCTGGCGGGGTGACGACCGCCCCCCCCTTCACGATCCGCACCTTCCCTTCGGCTTCGGTGATCTCCAGCTCCGAGACGTTCGATTCAGACACCAGATCAATCAGTGTCTTGAGTTTTCGCAAATCCATGGGGTCTCCAGCGAGCAAATCAAAAGGTTCGTGAATTTACTCTAAATTCACATAACTCCCTTTAATTTCTAGTTATTTTTATGATTCTACTTCTTTTGCCAAGCTGAAGCCGGTACGTCCCAGAGGCCGCTCCTTCATCGGAGGGCCGCCCAATTGGCGAGATCCTCGGCCGACAAGGCCCCCATTTTACGGTGCCGCACCACGCCATCCGCGCCGAACACCACGGAAAACGGAAGCCCGCCCGACAGGTTGCCCAGGGACTTGCCAAGCGCCACGCCGCCAGTGCCCGCCAAGGCCACCGGGAAACTCAGTGGCCTTTTTTTCAGAAAACCCTGCACCGGCTCCAGCCGATCCACCGCCAACCCCACCACCTGCCATCCCCGCGTCGACTGCTCCCGATAAAAGCGATCGAGCAGCGGCAGCTCTGCCACGCACGGTGGGCACCAGGTGGCCCAGAAATTCAGCACCAAGGGCTTCCCGCGAAACGCCGACATGGCAAGCTCCCCCCCTTCGGGGCACTCAAACACCTCGGTCCACAAGGTGCCCGCCACCCCCTCGTCCAGCGCCGCAGGCCTGAATCGCCACCAGGCGACACCGGCGCCAGCCAATGCCGCGGCCGCAGCCACGCCAGCAAACAGCGCACGCCGACGTCCATGACCGGAACGCCCTGCCGGCGGGGGACAGGACGCCTGTTTCAGTTGCTCCATGCCCGCATCATGCCTGAACCAGGGCACGGACAGCCGCCAGGTCACCGCGCGGGACGCGGCCCCGGGCATCCCGCCGCAGCGCGCCCCGCAGGTCATCGTGGTCGTGGACCATCAGATGCACGCCAACGGTTTCGCCCAGTTCGGGACAGTGGCTGTGCAGACTCAGCGCCTCGACGGGCCCACCATGAAAACCGCGAACCGTGCGAGGTTCGTAATTGACATGGTGGTCAATTAACGCGATCTCTGCTGATTTTTGATCATCGCAAAACAATTGGATATAAATATCGGAAAGTCGCGTGGCGGTGCCATGCCAGACGGCACCGGTCAGGTGAGGCCGGAAGGCCGCAAGCCGCTCCATCCAGCGCCATGCCAGCCGCCGCAAGGCCGCCAGCTCCACAGGTTGCGTGTCCGCGCAGAACAGGGCGATATGTGCGGCAACCGCATCCTCCACCATGTCGTTGTCTGGCAGACGCGTGCCCGTCGGCAGGCCCAGTTGGCGTACGGCACGGCGCTTGGCCGCACCATAGTCCAGGCCTTCATCCACCACCAGCCGCGCAGCGGCGGTGGCAATGTGCGCTTTTTGACTCTCCATGGGCCGTCATTCTGCACGCTCGCCTCTCACCCGCCAGCCTTCAGGGATACCGCCATCTCCCCCTCACACGCAGCGGCTGCCGCCAGACGTCAGACCCGGATGGCGGCCGCCCACGCCATATCCCGTCTCGAACGGCCCCTTGGCGACTTCATATTTAGTAGCAAACTATGTCCATTCGACGCTGGGAAAAGCAAAAATCACCTCAAATCCACCTAGAATTCAGCCATGCACATTCACATTCTCGGCATCTGCGGCACCTTCATGGGCGGTCTGGCGGCCCTGGCCCGCGAGGCCGGCCACACCGTCACCGGCTGCGACGCGGGGGTCTACCCTCCCATGAGCGATCAGTTGCGTGCGCTCGGCATCGACCTGATCGAAGGCTTCGGAGCGGAGCAGATGGCGCTGCGGCCCGACATTTTCGTCATCGGCAACGTGGTCAGCCGTGCCCGCGCGGCCGATGGCACCCCCCGGTTCGCGTTAATGGAAGCCATCCTCGACGCCGGCGCGCCCTACACCAGTGGCCCGCAGTGGCTGGCCGAGCATGTGCTGCAGGGCCGGCACGTGCTCGCCGTCGCCGGCACCCATGGGAAAACCACCACGACATCGATGCTCGCCTGGATCCTGGACGCGGCGGGTCTGGAGCCGGGGTTTCTGGTGGGTGGGGTGCCGATGAACTTCGGCGTTTCCGCCCGGCTTGGCGCCGGGAACCGGCCAGGCGCCCCGTCCGCTGACGCCGCTCACCCGCTTTTCGTGATCGAAGCGGACGAATACGACACCGCCTTTTTCGACAAGCGCAGCAAATTCGTGCATTACCGACCACGCACCGCCGTCCTGAATAATCTGGAGTTCGATCACGCGGACATCTTCGACGATCTCGCCGCCATCGAACGGCAATTCCATCACTTGATACGCACGGTGCCCTCCACGGGCCGCATCGTGGTCAACGGCCTGGAAGAAAGCCTGGCGCGCGTGTTGCACCAGGGCTGCTGGAGCGAGCAGCGCAGTTTTGGCGCAGCCGTCAGCGATTTCACCGCCGACGGCGGGCCCGACCACTTCGACGTCCTGCAACAGGGCCGCCGGGTCGGTACCGTACGCTGGACGCTGGGCGGCGTGCACAACCAGCTCAATGCGCTGGCAGCCATCGCGGCCGCCGAACACGTCGGCGTGCCGCCCGCCGCGGCCGCCAAGGCGCTCGCCGCCTTCCAGAACGTGCGCCGACGCATGGAAATGCGGGGCACGACCCGAGGCATCACGGTGTATGACGATTTTGCCCACCACCCAACAGCCATTCGGACCACGATCGATGGCCTGCGCCGCCAGGTGGGCCCCGAGGCCCGCATCCTGGCTGTCTTCGAACCGCGCAGCAACACCATGAAGCTGGGGACGATGAAGGCGCAGCTGCCGTGGAGCCTGGAAGCGGCCGACTTCGCGTTCTGTCATACGGGCGGACTGGATTGGGACGCCCAGGCTGCGCTCGCCCCCCTGGGGCCGCGCGCCCGGGTGGCCTCCAGCATTGACGATGTCGTGGCCCAGGTCCGCGCCGTCGCCCGGCCCGGCGATCACATCCTGTGCATGAGCAACGGCGGCTTTGGCAACATTCACGCCAAGCTGCTTAGCTCACTATGAATAATGAAGCAAGCTTTACCCAGCAGGCGCTGGGTAAAGCCTTATTTACCTGAAATTTTCAATAGGTGATGGTCATGGCGCCCAGGTCCACCGTGACCCGCACCTTGGCCAGGGCAGCACTTGCGGCACTCGCGAAGGCCTCACCCCAAGCCGCCTCTGCCAGCAGTTTCGGGCCGGCGGCCCGCGCCACCACCAGTACCTTGTCAGCCAGCAGCACCTTGCCACTGGCACGCAAGGGTTCGCAGCCCAGCGCGATGAATTGCTGATCCAGCCACTCGCGGGCTGTCTCGTGGGTCATGGGCTTCGCACCCTCGAGATCGAAATCGAATTCCTGCCGTTCGTCGACCACAACCCTGACTGCCTTGCGCATGGTGAACCTCTGAATAACGATGTGCGGAGGGCCATTTTGCACCGGCAGGGCGCCTCCGCCGGGCACCACCGGCCGGTGGGGGCCCCATCAACGGGCGCGGCGTGCCTTGACGCCTTCGGTGAGCACCTGCAGCACGGTCAGGGTGTCCTCCCAGCCGATGCAGGCATCGGTGATGCTCTGCCCGTACGCCAGGGTCGCCATGTCATCCTTGCCGGGCGTGAATTTCTGGGCGCCAGCCTGGATGTGGCTCTCCACCATCACCCCGAACACCTGGCGCGAACCCTCGGCCAGCTGGCCCGCGATGTCGCGCGCCACGTCCACCTGGCGCTCATGCTGCTTGGCGCTGTTGGCATGGCTGCAATCCACCATCAGCGACGCGGGGAGCCGGGCGGCCTCCAGCGCCTTGCATGCGGCGGCCACGCTGGCCGCGTCGTAATTGGTGCTCTTGCCACCGCGCAGGATGACGTGGCAGTCCCTGTTGCCCTTGGTGCGCACGATCGCCACCTGACCGTTCTTGTGCACCGACAGGAAGTGGTGGCTGCGCGCGGCCGCTTGGATGGCGTCGATGGCGATCTTCAGGTTGCCATCGGTCCCATTCTTGAATCCGATCGGCGCCGACAGCCCCGAGGCCAGTTCGCGGTGTACCTGGCTTTCGGTGGTGCGCGCGCCGATGGCGCCCCAGGAAATCAGGTCGCCGATGTACTGCGGGGAGATCACGTCGAGAAATTCACTGCCGGCGGGCAGGCCCAGGCGGTTGATCTCGATCAGCAACTGACGGGCAATGCGCAGCCCCTCGTCGATGCGGTAGCTCTCGTCGAGGTAGGGGTCGTTGATCAAACCCTTCCAGCCGACCGTGGTGCGCGGCTTCTCGAAATAGACCCGCATCACGATCTCCAGCGTGCTGGCATATTTTTCCCGCAGCGGCTGCAGGCGGCGGGCATAGTCGAGCGCGGCGGCGGGATCATGAATCGAGCAGGGACCGATCACGACGAGCAGCCGGTCATCCTTGCCCGCCATGATGTCGTGGATACGCCGGCGTGTGTCGGCGATCAGCGTCTCGGCCGGCGTGCCACTGATCGGGAAGAACCGGATCAGGTGTTCGGGAGGAGGCAGCACGGTGATGTCCTTGATGCGCTGATCGTCGGTCTGACTGGTCTTGTCGACGCCACGTTGCCAGGCGTCGACGGCGGGAACGGCTTTGGTATTCATCGGTGCTCCTTCAAGGGTAGGGTTTCGATCGTTATCGGGCCATGAAAAAACCGCCGGGCTGGGAAGCGTCGGCGGTTTTCAGTGAGGGGGTCGGTAAGTTACACGCTGGCCTCTCGTCCGCCAAGGACAGAGAACCAAAAATAAAAATAAACAGCGTGGAATGTTCGCATCGCGTCGAAATGTAGCACACCCGGGGACCGCCTCCTGGCCGCCGGGGTCCCGCTCAGGCCGTGCCGCCCACCGTCAGCCCGTCAATGCGCAAGGTCGGCTGGCCCACACCCACGGGCACGCTCTGCCCGTCCTTGCCACAGGTGCCGACGCCCGAATCCAGGCGCATGTCGTTGCCAATCATGCTGACCTTCTTCAGCGACTCCGGCCCGCTGCCGACCAGCGTCGCCCCCTTGACGGGGTATTGGATACGGCCGTTTTCCACCCAGAAGGCCTCGCTCGCGCTGAAAACGAACTTGCCGGAAGTGATGTCCACCTGGCCGCCGCCGAAATTGGTGGCGTACAACCCCTTCTTGATACTGGCGACGATTTCCTCGGGTGCCTTGTCGCCACCGAGCATGTAGGTGTTGGTCATCCGCGGCAGCGGTGCATGGGCATAACTTTCCCGCCGGCCGTTGCCCGTGGGCTTCACGCCCATCAACCGGGCGTTGGTGGCGTCCTGGATATAGCCCTTGAGAATGCCATCCTCGATCAGTACATTGCGCCGGCTCGGATGGCCTTCGTCGTCCACATTGAGCGAGCCACGGCGCTCGGCCAGGGTGCCGTCATCCAGCACCGTCACGCCTCTGGCCGCCACGCGCTGTCCGATGCGGCCACTGAACGCGCTCGACCCCTTGCGGTTGAAATCTCCTTCCAGTCCGTGACCGATCGCCTCGTGCAGCAGGATGCCGGGCCAGCCGGGCCCGAGCACCACCGACATTTCGCCTGCGGGCGCTGGCCGCGCCTCCAGATTGGTGAGCGCCGCCTTGACGGCATCGTCCACATAGCTCGCCATCACCGCCGCATCGAAGTACGCCAGCCCGAAACGGCCGCCGCCGCCACCCGAGCCCATTTCGCGCCGGCCCGCGGACTCCGCGATCACCGTGACCGACAAACGCACCAGCGGCCGCACGTCGGCCGCGAGGGTGCCGTCGGCGCGGGCGATCAGGACCACGTCGTATTCACTGGCCAGGCCCGCCATGACCTGCACGATGCGCGGGTCGCGCGAACGTGCCAGGGACTCCACGCGGCCAAGCAATTCGACCTTGGCCGCGCTGTCGAGCGACACGATGGGATCCACGCCTTTGTAAAGCGAACGGCTGCCCGCGATCTTGCGCGCCGGCACACGCACGCGCCGCCCCTGCGCGGCCGAGGCGATCGCTCGCACCGTGCGCGCGGCATCCATCAGCGAGGCCTCGGAAATATCGTCAGAGTAGGCGAACGCCGTCTTTTCCCCGGTCACCGCACGAACGCCCACGCCCTGGTCGATGCTGAAACTGCCTGTCTTGACAATGCCTTCCTCCAGGCTCCAGCCCTCCGACCGGGTGTACTGGAAGTACAGATCCGCGTCGTCGACCTGGTGTGCCCGGATTTGCGCCAGCGCCCGGGAAAGATGGGCCTCGGTCAGGCCAAACGGCGTCAGCAACAGGGCCTGGGCGGTGGCCAGTCGCTCAAGAGTCGGTTCGCGAGAAATCATGCCCGCATTGTAGGGACCGTCCCGCCGCCGTGCTTCGGACGGCTCAGGTTTGCACCAGCCGCTTGGACTTGGCGATGGACATGATCGCCCCGAGCGCCAGGCCCAGCGTGACCATGGCCGTACCGCCATAGCTGATGAAGGGCAATGGCACGCCCACGACGGGCAGGATGCCGCTGACCATGCCCATGTTCACGAACGCGTACGAGAAAAAGATCATCGCCACCGCGCCAGCGAGCAGACGGGAAAACAGCGTCGGCGCCTGCGCCGCGATGTACAGGGCGCGCAGCACCAACACGAGAAACGTCAGGATCAGCACAAGATTGCCCGCCAGGCCGAACTCTTCGCCAAAAGCCGCAAAAATGAAATCGGTGGTCCGCTCGGGAACGAACTCCAGGTGGGTCTGCGTCCCCTGCATGAACCCCTTGCCCAGCAGACCGCCCGAACCAATCGCGATCATGCCTTGAATGATGTGAAAGCCCTTGCCCAGCGGATCCCGCGTCGGATCGAGCAGCGTGCAGATGCGCTGCTGCTGGTAGTCGTGCAGCATCGGCCAGCGCACGCCTTCTGCGCACAGCTGGGAAC
>JAEWVY010000245.1 GCA_023396625.1 Pseudomonadota bacterium
GGCAAGAGCACCCTGGTCAACCTGATCTGCCGTTTCTACGACGTGACCGAAGGTTCGATCCGGGTCGACGGGATCGACCTGCGCCGCATGGCCGTGGCCAGCTACCGCCAGCACATCGGCTTGGTGCTGCAGGAACCGTTCCTGTTTTTTGGCACGATCGCGGAAAACATCGCCTACGGCCGACCCGGCGCCACCCGTGAACAGATCGTTGCCGCGGCCCGCGCCGCCCACGCGCATGACTTCATCCTGCGCCTGCCGCACGCCTACGATTCATTGGTTGGCGAACGCGGCCAGAGCCTCTCCGGGGGCGAACGTCAGCGCATCAGCATTGCCCGCGCACTGCTCATCGACCCCAAGATCCTGATCCTTGACGAAGCCACTTCCGCGGTGGACACGGAGACGGAAAAAGAAATCCAGCGTGCGCTGGACAATCTGGTTCTGGGCCGAACCACCATTGCCATCGCGCACCGCCTGTCCACACTGCGCAAGGCCGATCGCCTGGTGGTGATGGACCGCGGCGAAGTGGTGGAAGTGGGCCCGCACGACGAACTGATGGCCCGCCAAGGCCACTATTGGCGCCTCTACGAAGCCCAGGCCCGCAAGACCGAGGCGGACGACGACCACTCCAACGACCACGACGCGGTGCTGCTGGCCACCCAGCTGCCGCAACCTTCCGCCCATACCGGCGCCGGAGCCTGACCCCCATGACCCTGCCCCTTTTCACGCTGCAGCGCGATCCCCTGGGCCAGCTGGTGTGCACCCTGGCCGACGGCACCGTCCACATCGGCGTGCTGCCCGTCCGCGCCTTTCCCATTGCGTCGCCCCACGAAAGCGTTTCGCTGACCGGTGCCGACGGCAAGGAGCTGGCCTGGATTGCCCGCCTGGCTGACCTGCCTCCCGCCGAGCGGGCGCTGATCGAGGAAGAGCTCCGCCACCGCGAGTTCATGCCTGAAATCCGCCGCCTGCGCTCTGTTTCCACCTATTCGACACCCAGCACCTGGCAGGTGGAGACCGACCGCGGCCCGACCGAGCTGCTGCTCAGGGGAGAAGAAGACATCCGCCGCCTGCCCGGCGAGCGCGCGGCCCTGCTGATCACCAGCAGCGACGGTATCTCCTTCCTCATCCGCGATCTCTCGGCCATTGACCGGCATTCGCGGAAGATGATCGAGCGCTTCCTCTGAGCCTCGGGCGGCACGTGCGCCGGCCCGCGGCAGCGGTCACTTCATGGCCTGCGCCGGCCGGCGGTTGCGAACATAACTGTCGGATGGCTGGTAGTTCCTGCCATCGGCATAACGCCACTGCACCATCGTGCCTTTGCCGCCACGCACGTCCAGCTTGCCCACATAAGCGCCCAGGGTCGATTGGTGATCGAGCGCGCGGAATTCCGCGGGTCCGAACGGGGTGCTGAATTTGAGACCACGCAGGGCATCCACCAGTTTTTCGCTGTCGGTCCCCCCGGCTTTGCGGATGGCCGCGAAAATCGCCTGCATCGTGGCGTAGCCCACCACCGAGCCGACTTTCGGGTTTTCCTTGTATTTCGCGTAATAACTGGCCGCGAAGGAAGCATGGGCCGGCGTGTCGATCTGGTCCCACGGGTAACCCGTGACAATCCAGCCCTTCGGCGTCTCGTCCTTCAGCACGTCCAGGTATTCCGGCTCGCCTGACAGCATGGAAACGACCGGCACCCTGGGAAAGATGCCGCGCTGATTGCCTTCGCGCACCAGCCGCGCCAGGTCCGCGGCAAAAGTGACATTGAAAATGGCTTCCGGCCGGCTGTTCATGATCGCGCTGAGTGTGCTGCCGGCCTCTAGTTTGCCCTGCGCCGGCCACTGCTCGGCGACGAATTCGACATCGGGCCGGCGCGCCTTGAGCAGTTCCTTGAAACTCGCCACCGCGCTCTGCCCATACTCGTAATTCGGCGCGATGGTCGCCCAGCGCCTGGCGGGCAACTTCGCCGCCTCCTCCACCAGCATCGCGGCCTGCATCCACGTGCTCGGTCGCAGGCGGAAGGTATAGCGATTGCCTTTGTCCCAGACGATGGCATCGGTCAGTGGTTCACTCGCCACGAACACTTTCCTGTTTCTGGCGGCATGGTCCGCCAGCGCCAGCCCGACGTTCGACAGAAACCCGCCGGCGAGCACATCGACTTTTTCCTTGGCGGTCAACTCGACCGCGTGACGCAGGGCTTCTTCGGGCTTGCCACTGTCGTCGCGCACCAGCACCTCGACCCTGCGCCCCAGCACCCCTCCGGCCGCATTGACCTCATCGACAGCCAGTTGCCAGCCCTGTCGATAAGGCTGGGTGAACTGCGGAATGGCCGAATAGCTGTTGATCTCGCCGATGCGGATCGGCGCGCCCTGCGCCAGCACAGCCGAAGCCGCCAGCGCGAGACTCCCCGCGAGAAATGCTTACATGAGGCCTCCAAAAGCTGCGGAATATACCAGCGGGGGTTTCCGATCACGAAGAAAGGCCATGCTTTTGGCCGCAATGGGCTTGTTTATACCAATTTGGAATATAAGAACAACGAATAAATCGTTTGTTTTCGCATATGAGACCCCTAAAGTACCGCCGATGCATGACTTGGGCTTTATTTTTGCGGGCTTCGTCGTTGGGCTGGTGATCGGTCTGACGGGGGTCGGCGGCGGCTCGCTCATGACGCCCATCCTCGTTTTTTTCTTCGGCGTCAAACCCTATCTGGCCGTCGGCACCGACCTGCTGTTCGCCGCGTTCACCAAATTCGGCGGCACACTGCGGCTGGCGCGCGCGCGCGTGATCGATTGGCGCATCGTGGCTCATCTGTCCGCGGGCAGCATCCCGGCTGCGCTGACGACCCTCGCCATCCTGAACCGTCTGGACCCCGCCAGTTCGGCAGTGCAGGGCCTGATGACCCGGACCCTGGGCGCCGCGCTGCTCCTGACCGCGGCAGCCACACTCTACAAGGTGGTGCGTGGCAAGGTCCTGCCCGTGGCACTGGCGCCCGGCCAGGAGGGTCGCGCCGCCACGCCCCGGCACTGGAGCCTGCCTCTGGTGCTGGGCGCCGTGGTGGGGACGCTGGTGACCCTGACCTCGGTCGGTGCGGGCGCCATCGGCGTCAGCGTGCTGCTGATCATCTACCCCATGCTGCCGCTGCCGCGCATCGTGGCGGCCGACATCGCCTATGCCGTGCCGTTGACCCTGGTCGCCGGCTTCGGCCATGCGTCCCTCGGCTCGGTCGACTGGCCCCTCCTCGCCCTGCTGCTGACCGGCTCCCTGCCCGGCATCTGGCTTGGCAGCCACCTGATGAACCGTCTGAACGAGCGCGTTATCCGCTCGACCCTGTCGGCCCTGCTGGCCTGGGCGGGCTCCAAACTCATCGCCATCTGACCATGTACCCGTACACCGACTTCGACCGCCAGTTCGTCCGCGAGCGCGCGGCGCAATACCGCGACCAGTACGAGCGCTGGCGCGCCGGCCAGCTCAGCGAGGACGAGTTCCGCCCGCTGCGGCTGCAAAACGGCTGGTACGTGCAGCGCCATGCGCCCATGCTCCGGGTGGCCGTGCCCTACGGAGAAATTTCCAGCGCGCAGCTCAGGGTGCTGGCGGCCGTGGCGCGCGACTACGACCGCCCCGCGCCGGAGTTGCTGGCGGCCGCCCAGGCCGCGCAGGATCGTCTCGACACCCCGTCGGACCAGGCGCCAGCCCCCCGGCTGCGCAGCGGCTATGGCCATTTCAGCACACGGCAAAACGTGCAGTTCAACTGGATCCCGCTGGAACGGTCCGCGGATGTCATGGATCTGCTGGCCAGCGTCAATCTGCACGGCATCCAGACCAGCGGCAATTGCATCCGCAACATCACCACCGACGCCCTGGCCGGCATCGCCGTGGATGAAGTAGCCGACCCCCGGCCGTTCGCCGAACTGCTGCGGCAATGGAGCACCCTGCATCCGGAATTCGCCTTCCTGCCGCGCAAGTTCAAGATCGCGATTTCCGGCGCGCGCGAAGACCGGGCCGCCACGGCCTGGCACGACGTGGGGCTACATCTCGTCCGCGACGATGCTGGCGAACTCGGTTTCCGCGTGCTGGTGGGCGGTGGCATGGGCCGCACGCCAGTGATCGCCACCGTCATCCGGGATTTCCTGCCGTGGCCGCAGATCCTGAACTACCTCGAAGCCGTGGCGCGCGTCTACAACCGCTGGGGCCGGCGGGACAACCTGTACAAGGCACGCCTGAAGATTCTGGTCCGGGCCGATGGGCCGCGCTTCATCGAGGAGGTGGAGGCCGAATACCGCGACATCCTGACGCAGGACGGCGCCTCCCATACCCTGACCCAGGCCGAATACGACCGCGTGGCCGCCGGGTTCGCCCCGCCCCCGGCCAGCCGGCCGGAACCACAGGCCGATGCCGCCATCACGCCCTGGCTGCAGGCGGCCGCCGAGGGCGATGCGCAGTACGGCCGCTGGCTGCAACAGAACGTGAAACCGCATCGCCACCCGGACATGCGCGCCGTCACGCTGTCCTTCAAGCGTCCGGGCCAGGCCCCGGGCGACGCGACCGCCGAGCAACTGGAAGCCGCGGCCAGCCTGGCCGAGCGCTACAGCGCCGGGGAAGCCCGCGTCACGCACGAGCAGAACCTGCTGCTGCCCTGGGTGCACCACGACGCGCTGCCCGAACTCTGGCACGACGCGCAGCGCCTGGGGTTGGCGCGTCCCAACATCGGCCTGCTGACCGACATGATCGCCTGCCCGGGCGGCGACTTCTGCGCGCTGGCCAACGCACGCTCCATTCCCCTGGCGCAGGCACTGGCCGAACGCTATCAGGATCTCGACGAGTTGTATGACCTGGGCGAAATCGACCTGCACGTCAGCGGCTGCATCAATTCCTGCGGCCACCACCACAGCGGACACATCGGCATCCTGGGCGTGGACAAGGATGGGCGGGAGTGGTATCAGGTCACGCTCGGCGGATCGGATGGCTCCGCCCTGTCCGGCCCCGCCGGCCCGGGCAAGGTGGTCGGCCCCTCGTTCTCCGCCGCCGAAGTGCCCGGGGTGATCGACGCGATCCTCGACACCTACCGTGCCCGCCGCGAAGGGCGCGAAACCTTCATCGCCACCCTGCACCGCGTGGGCCATGCGCCCTTCAAGGCCGCAGCCGAAGCCGCGCGCCACCCCGCGGAAACGGCCGAGGTGTGATCGGCACCCGCCACGCAACCCGTCGTTAAATATGAAATTGATAGCACACAATGACCATATGGCGCTGGAAAGTTGCCAAAAATGCATTGAAATCGAGAACACCGTCGACCCCAGGACACTGAACCTGGAAGGCGTGGACCGCGTCGTGCTGAAATTCCCGAAATTCACCGACGGCCGGGCCTACAGCCAGGCTTTCCTGCTGCGCCGCCGTTTGGGTTTCCGGGGCGACATCCGCGCCACGGGCGACGTGCTGATCGACCAATTGGTGCTGATGCAGCGCAGCGGCTTTTCCAGCGCCGTGCTGGGCGACGGCGTCGACGCCGTAGCGGCCCAGCGCCAGTTCGCGTATTTCCCGGATTTCTACCAGGGGGACGCCTTGTCGCCCCGGCCCCGGTTTGCACGGGAGGCGGCATGACGACACTCCGCCTTCAGCCCGGCGCCGGCGCCGCGGCCGCCCCGGCCACCTCGGCAATCGGCCTCTATGCACGGGCCACGCCCGGCTTCGCGGACAAGCTCGCCCACACCGTCGCGCTGCTGCGCCAGGCGGCGGCCTCGGGCGCGGCCACTCAGGCCAGCAGCCTGGGTGCGGAAGACATGGTGATCACCCACCTGATCCAGGCGCATGACCTGCCGATCGGCATCTTCGTGCTGGACACCGGGGCGCTGCACGCGGAAACCCTGGCGCTGCTGGAGCGGCTACGGGACCAGCAGGCAGGGTCTCCCCGCGCGCCCCTGACGGTGTACCGGCCCGTGGCCGAATCGGTGGTCGAATTCGTGGCCCGCGAGGGCCAGGATGCCATGGTTCGCAGCATCGCCCTGCGCAAGGCCTGTTGCGGCATCCGCAAGATGGAGCCGCTCGCGCGCGCCCTGGCCGGCAAAAGCGCCTGGATCACCGGCCTGCGGCGCGAGCAATCGAGCGCGCGGTCTGAAGTGCCCGACATCGATGTCTCCGAGCAGGCCGACAAGGGGTTGCTGAAGTTCAACCCCCTCGCCGACTGGACCTGGGGTGAAGTCTGGCACTACATCGAGC
>JAEWVY010000269.1 GCA_023396625.1 Pseudomonadota bacterium
CCTCTTGGTCTTGCGCTCGAATCCGGCTGCGCCAAGGCTCATCTGCTTCATGCCGATACTGTCTCACAACCTCTGGTTACCGCGGTGGTTGTGCAGACCTTCCCTAAAGCTCCAACCCGGACCTGCACTTATTCTTCCACAGGCCAGACATGGTAAAGCAGGACGCGTATATCACCGGGAAAAGCATCCGGCCTCGCGGAGGAAAATGTCACCGTGTTTTCGCCCGGTTTCAGCTTAAGCCGCAGACTGGAGTATTCGACCTTCTTTCCTGGCGCCATGCCGCCGGGCCAATGAATCGTTTCGCCAGGGCCTTCCGAAGTCAGCGCTTGTCCAACCGACAACGATTCAGGAAAAACCATACTCTCTCCGTTGACCGTGATTATGGGCCTATCAAGCGAAGGAACTGACGCAGGCATCCGGAATGCACGGACACCGTCGAGCGCGACGCTGACTGTCGTCTTGGCCGGCATGGCGTCGAAATAAAACAGAAGATACTTTGTATTCGCCCAGTCGAACCGACTGTCGGTCGGGAAGGGAAAGGTCAACAGATGCCAGCCCATGAAGTCAATAGCGGCTTGAAAATCGGCACTATGCCCTTCTGAATCTTTGAGCTGAATGTGAAGCTGCTCGTATTTGGCATCCCCCATGACCCAAACGCCCAATGCATTATTCCCTGATAGATTCAGAGGCTTATCGAATCGCCGGCCGATCGCCGACCACCCGCCATACTTGCCGTTGTTTGTGGCGGTATAAAGCAAGGCGCTCCCGCCGGCCCTTATCTCGCTCCTGGTTGTTCCGAAGCTCTGCCGCACTCCGTCACGCACAGGCCCGCCGGATGACACAACCTTATCCGCTCGGACGACGAGTTTCTCATATAGATTGTGATCGCTCATCTGGAAATCGGCTGCGTTCTCAAAGCCTTCGATCTTGAGGGCATCCGGGCTGCCATAGGCAGCCGGCGCTCCGGGCATCCTGCCGGCAATGATCTCCACTCCAAACTGGCGTTCGCTCGCTGTATCGTTATTGATAATCCACGTATTCTTCTTGCCGTCCAATACATCCACGTATCTCACCGGCTCATACGAAGCGCGGTAGAGCTGCCAGTCGCCGTCGGCATCGCTGAACAGTTTAAAATCCTTCTGTGGTTCGCGCAGCTTGGCTTTTATCTCCTGAGAAACAGATTGGTGGCGCCGGTACTGTTCCCACTTTCGGAGCGTATCCATCATCTGCCGCGACTGCGTCTGACTTTCAAGCGCGGCGCGCGACGTTTCCAGCGAAATCGATCCATCCACTGCCAGCGCTTTGGCGGCGACATACTCGAGTTGGTCCGGCCGGACATCCTTGAACCAGTAATACCAGCCGATATCGGGGCGGGTAAAGTTCGCATCCATATGCAGAATCCCGGGCCATCGCTCATCGAGATAGCCTTTGATATCGCCGTGGCCATCTGCAGAAGCGGATCGCGGCACGATATGCCATCGCAAATCAGTACCGACGCCATTACTGGTCTGATAGAGCACGTCCTTCCTGAATTTACGGTAATAGGCGAGATGCATGCGATTGAGGTAATACCAACTGTCGATATAATCATCGATGATGCCGTCGCTGGCATCAACGTACACCATATCGAAATCCGCGCTGTTAAAAATATCGGCGAAGTTCCGGGTAAGTTCGTCAACGAGCGTGCTGTCGGGGTCCACGAGAAAATAACCCCACATTGTGAGAAGCCCTCTTACAGTCGATCCGGCAGGATGAGCCTCTGCCTTGGTACCCAGTGCACCACGCACGCAACGAACATACCGGAACGGAGGGCCTGGCTCCGCTGCCTCATAGCGGATGATCTCATCGCCGATTCTCAGATACTTACCCGGGAATTCCTTGCTGCTTGGCCCTACCGGCGGCAACCTGGGTTCAGCCGACAGCGTAACGGTGGGGACTTTCGCATCGAGCGCCTCGGCGAGATCCGGAACAGGAACCATCGCCAGACGGTCATCCGGCTTTGGCGTGACGTAGGAATCATTCGGCGAGATCGAGGGGCCAAACACATGCACTCCGGCTTCAAGCCCGGCTGCATGAATCTTGGCCACCGCCGCCTTCAATCCTTCGAGACCGTGCGGAAAATTGCCGGTGTTGATACGGTAATGGCCGTGGGTATCCAGCCAATTATTTTTCAAAAAAACAATGGTGCCGAATCCGCCCAGCCTAGCATAGTCGATCAGCGCATCGATATTGGCTTCCGATGCGTCGGTGGCGAACAGATAGGATTTCTGCACTGATTCCGAATCGCGCGCCCAATTTCCACCCAGCTCAGGGGACGGCAATCCTGCCGCGCGTTCGGCTTCCCGGATCGCAGGCTTGAAGTCCTCGATGGGCGACGCCACGAGAGAAAATTTCGCTCCGACAATGCCATGGCTGCGACGGGCTCCGCTCCTGAGCAACTGCACAGAGTTGCCCAGCGACATCGGATGGTTGACCGTATTTTCGGTAATGCCGAAGAAGGCTGCGCCGAATTCTTTGTCGTAGGTTGCGTTGAAAGCCGGCGCTACGGTTTCGAGACGCCGCAAAGGGAACTCGATGGACAGGCCATCAAGATCTGCCGGCTCGGCACTAAGCACTTCAAAAGTGAGATGCCGTTTCGCAGGAATAACGCGCAAACTGACCTTGATCTGAGGATCGACGAATTGCGCTGTCAAAACATCGTCTTTTTGAGAGAGTCGGGTCACCGGTATCCCCTGTATTCCGGCCCGCGAGACAGTCAGCATCGGCCTTCTGGCGTCAATTGCCGCATAGTCTTCGCTGGAATTCAGACTGATGAAGTGAGTCAAAAAACCGACAGGCGAGAGGCTCAACCGTACAGCCTCATTCTGAAAAGCCATGTCTGTCGCGTCAGCCGGCAGTTCCGGCAAATCCATCGGTTCCACGCGGACGTCATCGATATTGACGCCCGATTGCGAGGCGGTGGAAATAACTAAGGCCGAATCAAGATACCCCGCTCCGGCTGGCTGATAAAAAGCGGTGTACTGCCGCCATTTCGCGCCGGCATGCTCCTGCAGCAGCATCTGATTTTCGGCAGGCCTTTCCCGGAAATATTCATACGTCTGCACTGCGAACGCGCCGCCTCTGGCCCATAAGGAAACGCGATACCACCTGCCCGCCTGCAGGCCCTGACAGCGCTGATAAATGTGCGCGGCGCCGCGAGCTGACGCAGTTATCCGGACAAATCGCGAGCCTGCATAAGGATCGTCGGTGCCTAACATCAACTGACCGGAATAAGCCGGATTTAGTTGCCAATCGGAAGGAATCTGCCCGGCTGCGTCCAGTTTCCATCCCGCTCCCCATCCATCAGCGCCCGGTTTGGCGTCGCGGAGAGACTCGAAACTGCCGTTATTGATGATGGGAACTCTTTCTACGGCCAAAGCCGGCCGGCTTGTTGCCATGATCATGAAAGCCACGGCCAAGATCGCTGCTGCGCTTAACCGTGCACACTGCCGACATTTCATTTTTATTCCTTAAAGAGGATTAGCAGGTGCCGGAATTTTGTGACGCATGGAATACTTCAAGCTCATGGTCGGGCTTGGTTATCCGGTATTTTTGCTGGCGGCTGCTGGGTCTGTCCGGCCGTGTTTACGCGATGCGCTATTCAGCCAGCAGTTACCGGATGCTCATGTTCAATTGACCTGAAATTTCCCTCTGGCCATTGGCTTCTGGGATTCGCCTGCAGCAATGCGTCGGGCCAGCTGCACTTCATGGTTTCTGCCCCACATACCACGGCATGGCCACCCCGATACCCAGCGCCAGCGTGTGCGTGGGGGCATAGCCCAGCAGGCGCTTTGCCTTGCTCACGTCGGCCTGGCTGTGGCGCACGTCGCCAGCGCGGAAGTCGCGGTGGGTGGGTTGCGCGGCGGGACTGACGCCATGGGCGACCAGGTTGTCGCGCAGCAGGGTAAACAGGGTGTTGAGCGTGGTGCGGTCGCCCACAGCCACGTTGTAGACCTGGTTCAGCGCTTCGGGCGCGGTGGCGGTAGCAGCCAGCAGGTTGGCTTGCACGGCGTTGGCCACGAAGCAGAAGTCGCGGCTGGTGTCGCCGTCGCCGTTGATGAAAACAGTTTCACCCTTGAGCAGCGCGGCGGTCCATTTGGGGATGACGGCTGCGTAGGCGCCATGAGGGTCCTGCCGGGGGCCGAAGACGTTGAAGTAGCGCAGGCCGATGGCGGCGAAGCCGTAGCAGCGGGCGAACACGTCGGCGTACAGCTCGTTCACGTATTTGGTGACGGCGTAGGGGCTTAGTGGCTTGCCGATAGTATCTTCAACCTTGGGCAGGCCGGGGTGGTCGCCATAGGTGCTGCTGCTGGCGGCGTAGGTGAAGCTCTTGACGTGGGCGTCGCGCGCGGCCACCAGCATGTTCAGAAAGCCGGTGATGTTGGCGGCGTTGGTGGTCAGCGGGTCTTCGATGCTGCGCGGCACGCTGCCCAGCGCGGCCTGGTGGAGCACGTGGTCCACGCCCTGGCAGGCCTGCTGGCAGTCGGCCAGCTCGCGGATGTCACCACGGTGGAAGGTGAAGCGCGCCCACTGCGCGGGGCGCACAAGGCGTTGCACTTCGTCCAGGTTGCGCTGGTGGCCGGTGGCGAAGTTGTCGAGGCCGACGACGCGCTGGTCCAGCTGCAGCAGGGTTTCGAGCAGGTTGGAGCCGATGAACCCGGCCACGCCGGTGACCAGCCAGGTGCGCGGCTGCTCGCGCAAATAGTTTTTTAGGGTGTCGTAGGCGGTGGGCATGGGCTCATTGACTCCGTGACGATGCTGCCCAGGGGTTGACCACGGGAACCGGCAGGTCGTCGAAGTGGCGGGTGTTGCGCGTGGCGATGGTGGCGCGGAGCGCAAGGGCAGTGCCGGCAATGAAGGTGTCGCGCATGTCCACGGGGCGTCCCTTCATTTTGCGTTCGGCGGCCAGGGCGGCGGCTCGGCCGGCGGCACCGGCGTCGAAGGGAAGCACGCGGTTCTGCAGGTCTTCCTGCAGCAGGGCATCAAGTTGCGCCTCGAGGCGTGCCTTGCGCTGTCCCTCGGGCAGCAAGGCCAGACCGTAACGCGCCTCAAACAACGTCACGGCGCTCAGCCAGATGGATTCGGCCGGCTGGCCGTCCAGCCATTCCACCACTTGCGCGTCGGGCTGCGCCTGCATCAACGCAGACAGAACATTGGTGTCAATGACAATCATGCGCCGAAGTCCATTGGGCGTGCCGGCTCGCCGCGTAGTTCGGGCAGGGGCTCGGTCAGGCCGCTACCGGCAAAGCGTGCCGCAATACGCGAGCCCAGCCCGGTGCTGGGCTGCGCGGGCTCGCAGACGGCTTGGCGCAGGATTTGGCGCACTTCTTCCTCCATGCTCCAGCCATGCCGTTGGGCACGCTCCTTCAGACCCGTCTTCACGGCTTCTTCAATGTTGCGGACGATGACCTGGGCCATGACGGAACCCCCGCAAGAAGTTGGAAGTAGCATATGATATCACGATATCAAAAACGACACTCTTTCTTCTAACGGATGGCGGTTCTGAATTGATCTTCCTGGAAGGATGAGTTCACCGATATTTGTCCTTATTAAAAGGACATTTGACGCATGCACTTGGCTCACAGCCGCAGATCGCTTTCGTCCGCACCCAGCACGTACTTCAAGTCGTACAGCAGATGTTCGGGCTTGCCCAGGGCTCGGATGGCGGCGGCGCCCATGGTTTTGAACTGGTGGTGTGCCACGGCAAGGAGGATGGCGTCGTAGGTGCCAGCCTCGGGCTGGGACAGGAGGTCCAGGCCGTATTCGTGCCGGGCCTCGCCGGCGTCGGCCCAGGGGTCGTACACGTCCACCTGACAGTGGTAGTCGCGCAGTTCGGCCACGATGTCCACCACTCGGGTGTTGCGCAGGTCCGGGCAGTTTTCCTTGAAGGCCAAGCCCAGCACGAGGACGCGCGCGCCTTGCATGTGAATGCGCCGGCGCGCCATGGCCTTGGCCAGCTGGCCTACCACGTAGGCGCCCATGGCGTCGTTCAGCCGGCGGCCGGCGAGGATGATCTCGGGGTGGTAGCCGATGGCCTGCGCCTTGTGCGTGAGGTAGTACGGGTCCACGCCGATGCAGTGGCCGCCCACCAGGCCGGGGCGAAAGGGAAGGAAGTTCCACTTGGTGCCGGCGGCCTGCAGCACGGCTTCGGTGTCGATGCCCATGCGGTTGAAGATGATGGCCAGCTCGTTGATGAGCGCGATGTTCAGGTCTCGCTGGGTGTTTTCGATGACTTTGGCCGCCTCGGCCACGCGGATGCTGCCCGCCTTGTAGGTGCCGGCGGTGATGATTTCGGCATAGAGCGCGTCCACCGCGTCGGCCACGGCGGGGGTGGAGCCGCTGGTGACCTTGCGGATGGTGGGCAGGCGGTGCGCCTTGTCACCGGGGTTGATGCGCTCGGGGCTGTAGCCGGCGAAGAAGTCGACGTTGAATTTCAGGCCCGAGACGCGTTCCAGCACGGGCACGCAGTCTTCCTCGGTGGCGCCGGGGTAGACGGTGGATTCGTAGATGACGATGTCGCCCTTTTTCAGCACGCGGCCCACGGTTTCGCTGGCCTTGATCAGGGGCGTGAGGTCGGGGCGCTTGTGCTCGTCGATGGGCGTGGGCACGGTGACGATGAAGCGGTTGCAGGCGCGCAGGGCGTCGAGCTCGGTGGCAAAGCGCAGGTGCCGGGCGGCACGCAGCTCCTCGGGGTCAGTTTCGAGAGTATGGTCCCGTCCGGCCTGCAGTTCGGCAATGCGGGTGGCATCGATGTCGAAGCCGACGACGGGGCGGCGCTTGCCGAATTCGACGGCCAGCGGCAGGCCCACGTAGCCCAGGCCGATGATGGCGATGGCGGTGGTGTCGGAAAGCGGGGACGTGGAGGTCATGTTCGGGGCTACGGGGTTCTCATTTTTCATAGCATACTTTGTCCGTTTGACGCTGGGTAAACGCTGTTTTCATTGATTTTCCAGGCCGTGAGAGCGCCCCCCGGTTTCAGCGTGAGTCGCTGGACGAAGGCAGCGAGGCTGCTGCCCCGGCGGCCACCGGGCGCTCCAGCAGACGGACCGTGACGATGAACAGCGCGACGTAACCCAGGCAGATGCATTGCAGCTGCAGTGCATTCGTCGGCGCGCCCGCGGCCAGCAGGGGCGGCAGGCTGGCCATGGCGGCGGTGCGCAGGGCGCCGCCCGGGTTGGCGGCGAGCCAGCCGGACTTGCCGCCAGCCCGGGCGGCTTGCTCCGCCAGCCGTGCGGACCAGAGCGAATGCATGTGCCGCGCATCGGGTTCGGTCGCCTTGAGGCCGTTGCGGGCGCGGCGCCAGACGGAATAGAGCGTTTCCGTCACCGGGTGCATCAGCACGGCCAGCGCGAACCAGGGGCTGATGGCGGGCTGGCGCCGCACCAGCACGATGACGATCACGGCGCAGAGAAAGCCGATCAGGTAGGCGCCCGCGTCGCCGCAGAACAGGCGCGCCCGGGGGAAGTTGAACACGCCGAACCCCGCCACCGCGGCGATGCCGGCCAGCGCGAGCTGTTGAAGCGCCGTTTCGCCGAATTGCGCCGACACGACGGCCAGCGCCCCCAGCACGCCGATGGCGATGCCGGCCAGCAAGCCGTTGAGGCCGTCGACGATGTTCATCGCGTGCACCAGCCCCGCCACGGCCACGGCGGTGAGCACCAGCCCCAGCAGCGGCATGGCGCGCAGCAGGGTGTCGATGAACGGCAGGCCGAGCGCCTCGATGCGCACGCCCGCGAAGACGCTGGCCGCCGCGCCGGCGGCCAGCGACAGGCCCAGGCGCAGCCGGACGCTGACGGACTGGCACACGTCTTCCAGCAGGCCCAGGGCGAACAGCGGCACCAGGGAGGCCAGGAGCCAGCCCGGGGACAGGCCGTTGATCTGCGTCCGCAGGGCGGCGTCGGCATCGAGGTACAGCCAACCCAGGCCGGCCAGCAGGCCGGCCATGACGGCCACGCCGCCGATGCGGGGCGTGGCTTCGGTGTGCAGTTTCTGCGGGCCGCTCTCGGGGTGGTCGCCCGTGAGGTGCAGGTGCGCGTCACGGGTGCGGACGATCAGCCAGGCCACCGCCACCGTGACACCAAAGGTCAGCAACAGCGCGTCGAAAGGAGGTAGCAAGAAAGGGGGCATGAGGAAGGAGGCGTCTTTGCAGCGGTGAATCGGGCGGAGTGGGATTGGAAATCTCAGGTTTCGGGCAGGCTACCGCAGTGCCAGGCCGCAAGCGAGGCACAAAAAATTTCGACGATGCGCCCGAGCCGGCCCGGTTTGGCAGGGCCCGGCTCAGGCGGCGAGCACCTCCAGATGGTGGGCGGGAAGACTGACGCCAGGCTGGCGGCCCAACAAATCCAGCAGCACCGTGACCCGCTGGCCGGCACGGCCGCTGACCAGCCCGTCCAGCCCCTTGAGCGGGCCAGCCAGCACCGCCACGCGGCAACCGGGCTGGATGGGCGAGAGTTGGGCGGGGTCGGACTGTTCGCTGAGGGTTTCGAATTCTCGCAGGGCATCCACCACCGCGGGCTCGGCCGTGGCAGGCGCCAGGCCGCAGCGCACGATGTGGCTCACGCCCAGGGTGGAGCATACGGGTGTGATGGACTGCCCGGGCCGGCCGGGCCGGAAAAAGACGTAGCGGGGAAACAGCGGCTCCCGCCGCTCGGCCATGCCTTCGGCGGTGCGCCGAAGCGCGCGGTACAGGGGCAGGTAGGTTTCATAGCCCTGGCGCGCAAGCTGTTCGCGGGCCCGGGTTTCGTTGCGGGGCCGTGTGTAGGCCAGGAACCATGCCGGCTCAGGGTGAACATCCGCATTGGCGTCTGGTGGCGACACTAAGTGCATTCCGGGGGGCAAAGAAATCGACTCCTTCTACGTTCTGTCACAAATTCAGGATTTTTTTGCATGGATGTGACTGAGGCATGTCGATGCGGGCCGCGATCCGGGTTTGAATCTTCACCGCGCTCTCGCCGACTCCCAGCGGGCTGGATGCGACGGGTGGGCTGCCGGCGAACACCGCGGAAGAGGGCTTGAACCGAATGGACATGGTAGCTTTTCAAAGGGGTGGCGAATTGCCACCGGAGGGGGTTCACGATAGAGCCGGAGCCTCTGCGCCGCCATCCCTCATTTGGGGGATGGCCCATCAGCCATTGGACTGAAGCGATTCCACCTTTGGCTATCCGCTTTTCAGCTGATGCAGGAAGCAAAACCCATGCCCTGGTCTGCCAAATTCTATGAGGGAACAGATGGCCTGGGATGTCGAGTTTGTAAAAAAATCCCAAAGAGAAACGCGGCCAGCATGGCGTTGGCGGGGATGCGCAGGCTGAAGTCCACCCACGAGTGCAGGAGGACGGCCAGCAGGCCCAACCCGCAGCTGGCCTGCAGCACCAGCGAGGCGTCGGCCGGGGTGGCGCGAAGCTGGTGGAACACGCGCCCGGTGCTTGCTGCCATCTGCCAGAAGGCGACTCCGGCCAGCACGGGGAACAAGAGGCCGCACTCCAGCAGGAACTGCAGATAGTCGTTGTGCGCGAAGTTGATGAAGCCGGCCAGATCTGGCGGCTGAAAGCGGGGAAACACGCCCTCGTAGGTGCCCAGTCCGGCGCCGGCGGGCCAGAAGGCCAGGGCCGCCTGCCAGCTGGCCTGGAAGATCTGCCAACGCCCGTCGGCCGCGCCGACGGCCTGGCCCATGCGCCCCAGCAGGCCCTGCGCACCCACAGTGGCCAGCACCAACGCGGCCAGCACGACCGCGCCACCCGCGCGCCACCACCAGTCGCGCCGTTTGAGCGTTTTCATGGGCAAAAGGAGTGTGGCCGCCAGACCTGCCAGCGCGGCCACCGCCAAGCCGCCGCGCGACAGGCTGGCCAGCAGGGCGGC
This sequence comes from Pseudomonadota bacterium, assembly GCA_023396625.1. GTDB lineage: Bacteria > Pseudomonadota > Gammaproteobacteria > Burkholderiales > Burkholderiaceae_C > JAEWVY01. The sequence goes on from JAEWVY010000269.1 coordinate 9,895, forward strand.
GAGTTCAACGAAAAGCACGCCGCCCCAGAACGCGGGAACCAGTTGGCGCCGCGCCGATGGGGAGCGGCCGCCGCCTCTGTGGCGCCGGGAGTGGCTTTGCCCATCGCGCAGAGCCTTGCGCAGCAGGTACAGGGTCAGCGGCAAGGTCATGCCGATGTAGCTGGCAAAGTGGTTGGGGTTGGCGAAGCTGCCAATGGCCCGCCCCCCGGCCGCCGCGTCGAAATACAGCCCCCGGAACGCGCTGACCTGGAGCAGCCCCCACAGGGCCTGCGCGAATGCGCTGAGCACGACCAGGCGCACCAGACGGTGCAGCAGCGTCCGATCGGCCATCTGCGCGAGCACGAAAACCGCCACCACGGGCAAGCCGGCCAGCAGGGAAACCCAGGTGACGTCCGGTATCAGGCTCAGGGGACGCCAGACGTCAACCGGCACCTGAACAGCGGGCAGCACCTGCGCGTAGATGTCGCGCCCGGGCAAATCGAACCAGACGCCGGGAGGCAGCGGGACCAGTTGGACAACGGCGACCCAGACCGGTGAGAGAGCCAGGAACCAGGTTGCCCAGGACAGGGACCGGGGTGGAGTGGCGCCCGGCGCCCTGGCCACGGACAGCCAGGCCAGCGCCAGCAGCAACACCAGCGCCAGCCACTCCAGCGCCACCAGCGCCACCATCCGGTTGCCGCCCCGGATCAGCGGAGCACCCGCGAGCAAAAGCCCGGAGACACCAAAAACAACGGGGCCCGAAAGCCCCGTGTTGGATAAGCGAGTCGACCGCTCCGGCATCAGCGGGAACTGGCCTGGTCGTTCCGATTGTCGTTCCTGACTGCCAACGCCACGATGCCGAGACCGACACCCCCAGCCACCAGCATCCCGGCACCGCCGCCCGCCCCGCCCCCGGCGACGACCGCCGGCGGAACACTGCCGCCCACCGATTGGACCGACGCGATCAGGGCCGCGCAGCTCTGGCCCGCCTGGACAAGCAGCGACTGGTTGGGCGCCAGCGTGATGGAGCACCCTCCGGAAAGCACGACCGTGGCGCCGCCGCTGGACGTGGTGACGATGCGGCTGCCTTCGAAGACGGACACGCCATTGGCACCGTTGACCAGCTGGTCACCCGAACTGACGGTTACCAAGCCTTGCACACTCTGGAGCTGGCCCACCGCGCTAGGGGCCGTCTGAGCCCAGGTGGACACGAAAGCCGTGGCAGCAAGCAGGGAAATGGCGACACGTTTCATGGTAAATACCTCCATACAATTGGAAGAGATTTTAGGGACCTGGGCCGCGAAGCGTCAATCTATTTTTCAAATCAAGCCGTCAGGGCCTGGCTTCGACTCCCGGGCGACCGCTGTCTCCCCTTCGGAATCAGTCTGTTTCATTGAACTTTTTCCTTAGCACTCGATCCCAGAGAGTGCTAATATTTTGCCATCATTGAAAGGGATTTCAGGGATGACCACTCACACTGGAGCTTCCGCTGGCGCGCTGGCTGTCACGAACCCGTGGGGCAATGCCTCGCTGGTGCTGCCGCCTCTGGGCAATCTGGATGCCTACATTTCCGCGGTGAACCGGCTGCCGATGCTCACCCAGGAGGAGGAGCAGACCTTCGCGCGCCAGTTGCGCCAGGACAACGATCTGGAGGCCGCCGGCAAGCTGGTGCTGTCGCACCTGCGGCTGGTGGTGTCGGTGTCGCGCCAGTACCTGGGCTATGGGCTGCCGCACGGTGACCTGATCCAGGAGGGCAACGTCGGCCTGATGAAGGCGGTCAAGCGTTTCGACCCCGACCACGGCGTGCGCCTGGTCAGCTATGCGCTGCACTGGATCAAGGCGGAAATCCACGAATACATCCTGAAGAACTGGCGCATGGTGAAGGTCGCGACGACCAAGGCCCAGCGCAAGCTGTTCTTCAACCTGCGGTCGATGAAGCAGGGTTTCAAGGCCGAGGCGGATTCCGTGGACGACACGCACCGCGACACCCTGAGCGTGGGCGAGATCGACACCATGGCGCGGGAGCTGAGCGTCAAGCGCGAGGACGTCATCGAGATGGAAACCCGCTTGGCCGGCGGCGACGTGCTGCTGGACCCGAGCCCCGGCGACGATGGCGAGCAGGCCTTCGGCCCGATAGCCTACCTGGCCGACACTCGCCACGAGCCCACCGCGATGATCGAGGCCCGCCAGCGCGATGCGATGGCCAGCGACGGACTGGCCGCCGCGCTCGATGTGCTGGACCCGCGCAGCCGTCGCATCGTCGAGCAGCGCTGGCTTCAGGTGAACGACGACGGCTCGGGCGGGCTGACGCTGCATGACTTGGCGGCCGAGTACGGCGTGAGCGCCGAGCGCATCCGCCAGATCGAGGTGGCGGCCATGAAGAAGATGCGCAAGGCCCTGGCCGCCTTCGCCTGAGCCCGGGGCGCGACACTGTCGCGCGGGCGCCGCACACGCCGGCCGCTGGTAGCGGCCGGAC
>JAEWVY010000378.1 GCA_023396625.1 Pseudomonadota bacterium
GTGCCGCGGCCCGAGGCGCGGGTGCCACCGGCGACGGCGGCGAGAGTCATCGCGGTGGCCACGTGGGGGTGGCGGGCGCTGGCCAGCACATTGCGTTGGCGGCGTGCGAGGCGCTGGCTGTATTCGAGCATGAGCAGTTCTTCGGCGGCGTTCACGCAGGTGTGGCTGTCCGACCCCAACCCCCAGGCGCCGTCATGGGCCTGCCACAGGGACATGTCGAAAATTCCATCGCCCAGGTTGGCTTCGGTCGTGGGGCAGATACCTGCCACGGCACCCGTGCGTGCCGCGCCGGCATACTCTTCGGGCGTCATGTGGGTGGCATGAACGAGGCACCAGCGCCCGTCCACGGGCGCATGGTCGAGCAGCCAGGTGACCGGGCGCTGGCCGCTCCAGGCCACGCAGTCCTCGACTTCCTGTGTCTGTTCGGCGATGTGGATATGGATGGGCGCCTTCGGGTCCAGGGCCGTCATGCCCTGGACGGCCACGCGCAGACTGTCCGGCGGCACCGCCCGAAGCGAGTGCGGCGCCAGGCCCAGGATGGCCCCCTGCCTTCTGGCTGCGGGCGCAAGGCGCTCCAGCAGCGAAAGCAGGTTGTCCGTGCTGCGGATGAAGCGAGCCTGGTCCGCCCGCGGCGGCTTGTTGCCGAAGCTGCTGGACTGGTAGAGCGCCGGCAGCAGCGTGAGGGCGATGCCAGTGGCCTGCGCGGCCCGCAGCAGCGCGAACGACAGCGTGGCATCGTCGGCATAGGGCCTGCCGTCCTGGTCGTGGTGCACGTAGTGAAACTCGCAGACCGAGGTGTAGCCGGCTTCGAGCATCTCGACATACAGCCAGGTCGCGATGGCTTCAAGCTGTTCGGGCGTGATGCGCGCAGCGAATCGGTACATGAGCTTGCGCCAGCTCCAGAAGCTGTCCTGGCTTTCCGCCCGGTATTCGGTCAGACCGGTGAAGGCGCGCTGGAATGCGTGGGAATGCAGGTTGGGCATGCCCGGCAGCACGGGGCCCGGCGCCCGCGGCACGTCGACGGAGGAAGGCGCCACTCCGGTCGCGACCCGGGTCAGGCGGCCAGATGCGTCCCAGGCCAACAGCACGTCGCGCGCCCATCCCGTGGGCAGCAGGGCTGAAGGGGCGAACAACTGGTTCCGGGTCGGTTCGCCCCTGGCAGGCGTCATCTCAGTGGGGTGGTCCAGGGACGGCATGAGGGGCATGGTTTTCTTCCGGAATGTGTGGTGCCATGGACCGCATGACCCGTCCCTGGCGCACGATGGTGCAGGCCGGTTTGTGGCCAAGCCAGTACACCAGCTCTGCCGGCTCGGAAAAAGGCCACAACACGAAGTTGGCCGGACGTCCGGAAGCGATCAGGCCATGTGTGTCCTGCAGCCCCAGCGCCCGCGCGGCATGGAGGGTGATGCCCGCCAGCGCTTCGGGAATGGTCAAGCGGAACAGTGTGCTCGCCATGTTGGCCATGAGCAGCAGGGAGAGTGCGGGTGAGGTGCCCGGGTTGTGGTCGGTCGATATGGCCATGGGCACACCTGCCGCGCGAAGCTGAGCGATGGGGGGCGGGTGCGTGTCGCGCAGCGTGTAGTAGGCGCCCGGCAGCAGCACGGCGACAGTGCCGGCGGCTTTCATGGCGTCGATCCCGTCCTGTGAGAGATGTTCGATGTGGTCGCACGACAGCGCGCCATGGCGTGCGGCGAGCGCCGCGCCACCCATCTCGGAAAGCTGCCCGGCGTGCAGCTTGACCGGGAGGCCGAGCTGGCGCGCGGCCTGGAAAACCTGCTCCGTCTCGGACAGCGAGAACGCGATGCGTTCGCAGAACATGTCCACCGCGTCCACGAGCCCCTCGCCCGCGAGCGCGGGCAGCATTTCGCCGCAGACGAGGTCGATGTAGTCCTGGCTGCGGCCAGCGTATTCGGGCGGCAGCGCGTGCGCGCCGAGGAAGGTGGTGCGCACCGTCACGCCCAGGGCATCGCCCAGCCGCCGCGCCACACGCAGCTGCTTGCGCTCGTGCGCCAGCGCCAGACCGTAGCCGGATTTGATTTCGATGGCGCACACCCCCTCGTCCAGCAACCCCTGCAGCCGCGGCAGCGCCAGCGAGAAAAGCTCGTCCTCGCTGGCTTCACGCGTGGCGCGCACGCTGGAGACGATGCCGCCGCCCGACCGGGCCACCTCTTCATAGCTGGCGCCAGCCAGGCGCATGGCGAATTCGCCCGCCCGCTGGCCGCCGTAGACCAGGTGCGTGTGGCAGTCGACCAGGCCCGGCGTGGCGAGTGCGCCCCGCGCCTCGTGGCGCGGCAGCGCCGCGTGGAGGGCGGGGAGCCGCGCATCGGGCCCGACCCAGCGAATCCCCCCCTGTTCGATGACCACGCTCGCCGGCTCTCCGTCCGCCAGCGGCACGTCGGGCTGCGCCAGTCCGGGGGCCAGGCGCAGGCCTGTCCACACGCCGTCGGCACGCGGAGGGGAAGAAGGGGAAAAGATGCTTGGCATGTCACTTCAAAAAGTATAGCTATACCGTTATATTTGACAATGGATAGTGCTGTTTTTCTTCAAAAACTCCGTCAGCCCCACCCAGGCCAGCGCGGACGCGCTCCCGGCGTCGGGGGTGAGCTGGAGGTGCGACGGGTCGGGGGCGCACCACCACAGGCCCTGCCCGGGCTTCAGCGTCTCGCCCGCATGGCGCCAGTGGCCTGCCAGGACCATGCACAGGCCCGCCGGCGTGCTGCCCGGCACGCAGGCGCCATGCATCACCTGCAGCCCGCCCCGCCAGCGCGTGCCGCGTCGCATCAGGTTGAAGTCGGTGGACAGGCCGCCAAGCGGCGTGCAGTCCAGCGCGATGTCCCCTGGGAATGAAAAGGGCTGCCAGCGTTGGTCCAGCACATGGTTGATGGCGCCATCGGGCGAGCGCAGGCGGACACCGTCGCCGTCCAGCAGCATGATCTGGCGCTGCACCCCCGGAAAAATCGAGAACGACCCCGCCGCGCCGATGGTGGCGACGCTGACGCGCCACTCGAACCTGTCCAGGCTGGCCCCGGGCGGCCAGCACACGATTTCGCGTGTGGTGCCGCCACCGTTTTTCCAGGGCGTGGCCGGGATGGAGGACAGGTCGAAGCGGTGCATTGGATACCGCCTTCAGGCGCGTGTCAGCACGGCTTGCAGGAACGTGCGCGTGCGCTCTTGGCTGGGGTGGGTGAAGATGGTGGCGGGCGGGCCCGACTCGATGACGCCGCCGCCGTCCATGACGACGACCACGTCGCCCACCTCGCGTGCGAAGTCCATCTCGTGCGTCACCACCATCATGGTCATGCCCTCGCGCGCCAGCACCTTCATGACCTGGAGCACTTCGCCCACGAGCTCGGGGTCGAGCGCGGAGGTGGGCTCGTCGAACAGCATCACGCGCGGCTTCATGGCCAACGCGCGGGCGATCGCCACGCGCTGCTTCTGACCGCCCGAGAGGCTCGCGGGCATGGCGGCCGCCTTGTGGGCCAGGCCCACCTTCTCGAGCAGTGCGCGCGCCTGCGCCTCGGCTTCGGGGCGCGGCACGCCATGCAGTTTGCGCGGGCCCAGCGTCACGTTGTCGATCACCGACAGATGCGGGAACAGGTTGAACGACTGGAACACCATGCCCACCTCCTCGCGCAGCGCATTGAGGTCGCGGTCGGGCAGCATGCGGCCTTCGTCCACCAGCGTGCGCCCGCAGATGTCGATGCGCCCACCCTGGGGCTGCTCCAGGCCGTTGCAGCAGCGCAGGAAGGTGCTCTTGCCCGAGCCGCTGGGGCCGATCACGACCACGACCTGCGAGGGTTGCACGTCGAAATCGATGCCGTTGAGCACGACATGCTCGCCGTAGGCCTTGCGCAGGCCGCGGATGCGCACCATGGGCTCGGTGTTCTGGGCAACGGGTGGCGTCGTCATTGCACCATCCCTCCGGCGCGCAGGCGCAGTTCCATGTGGCGCAGCACCAGCGTGGTGGCCCCCGTGAGAATGAAGTACACCACCGCGATGGCCAGGTACACCTCCAGCGAACGGTAGGACACGCTGATGATCTTCTGACCCTCGTGCATGAGGTCGTGGATGGTGAGCAGCGACACCAGCGCCGAGTTCTTGATCAGCGCGATGAATTCGTTGCCCAGCGGCGGGATCATGCGCACCACGGCCTGCGGCAGCACCACGCTGCGCATGGCCTGCCCCGAGGACATGCCGATGGAGCGCGCGGCCTCCATCTGTCCCTTGTCGATCGACTGGATCGCGCCACGCACGATCTCGGACACGTAGGCGCCCGAATAGATGCCCAGGCCGATCACGCCGCACACGAAGGCTGGCAGCAGGATGCCGAACTGCGGCAGGCCGAAAAACAGAATGAACAGCTGCACCAGCAGCGGCGTGCCGCGGATGGCCGCCACGTAGGCGGTGCACAGGCCGTACACGAGGCGGTTCTGGGGGCTGAGGCGGCCAATGCCGACCAGCAACCCCAGGAGACAGCCGAGCAGCAGCGAAGCCGCGGTGATTTCCACGGTGACGGCCGCGCCCTGCAGCAGCTGGGGCCAGCCGGCCCAGACGGGGGTGAAGTCGAGTTCCATCGCTCGGTCCGGGTCGTTGTCAGCGCGCTGGGCTCACTTGCCGCTGCCGCTGAACCACTTCTTCACGATGGCGGCGTAGGTGCCGTCGGCCTTGAGCTGAGCGATCGCCCTGTTCACAGCCTGGGTCAGCTCGGGCGTGTCCTTGCGCAGCGCCATGCCGTATGCCTCGGTCGTGAGCTGCTCCTCGAGCACGCGCAGGCCGGGGCGCGTGCGCACGTATTGGTAGGCGGCGGGCTTGCCCGTGATCGCGGCGTCCGCGCGGCCGATGTCCACGAGATTGAACATCTCCTGGTTCTTCTCGACCTCGACGCGTTGTATTCTGGGGTGGTTTTGTGTGAGATAGCCCACCGACTTGGTGCCCACCTGCACGGTGACCTTCTTGCCGTCCAGGTCGGCCAGCTTCTTGATGGCGGTGTTGTTGTCCTTGACCATGGCGACCAGCCCGCCGGCGTAGTACGAGTCGGTGAAATCCACCACCTTCTTGCGTTCATCGGTGATGTAGATGGCCGAAACGGCCATGTCGAAGCGCCTGGAGATCAAACCTGGGATCAGCCCCTTGAAGTCGATGTCCACCCATTCGATCTGCCGGCCCATGGCCTTGCCAATGGCTTCCATCAGCTCGATGTCGAACCCCGTGCGCTTGCCGTTTTCGACAAACTCCATGGGCGGGAACGTGGCGTCGGTGCCCACGCGCAGCACCTTGTCCTGGGCGTGCACGCTGGCGCTGCCCAGGGCCAGTGCGGCCATGCTGGCGAGAAGAAGCTTGCGGCGGATGGTCATCATGGAAAAGTCTCCGGTTGAGGGTTTAGGGGTCGGGAAAACGAACGGGAAAAAGGAGGGGGCTCAGTGCAGGACCAGTTGGCGCGAGATGCGCGCGGCGGCCACGACCGCCATGCGAATCAGCGTCTGCTCCTGCCCCTGCGCCCGCAAGATCGGCGCCATGAGCGTGATGGCGCCGACAGCCTGGCGCGAGGCGCCGAACAGCGGCACGCTGCAGCCCCACACGCCGGGGTCCACCTCGCCCGCGCTCACGGCAAAGCCCGCCGTGCGAATGGCCTCCAGCTCGTCCTGCGCGGCCTGACGCTCGGGCGTGCCCGGGCCCCACAGGCTGTCGAGCACGGCCGCGCGCGCGGCCTCGGGCAGGTGGGCCAGCACGCACTTGGCCGAGGCGCCCGCGCGCAGGGGCACGCTGCGCCCCTTCTCGAACGAGCAGCGCAGCGAATGCTGGCTCTCCACCATGTCCAGGCAGATCGCCTGGTCGTTCACGGCCACGATCAAGCCCACGCTCTCGTGCGACTGCTGCGACAGCGCCACCATGCCGGGGCGCGCCTGGCGCACCAGGTGCGAGGCCAGGTCGAACCCCAGCGCGAGCTGCAGGCTCAGCGGCCCGGGCGCGTAGTCGCCGTCGCTCTCGAGCACGAAGCCCCAGCGCTTGAGCCGCGCGAGCTGGCGGTACAGCGTGCTGCGCGCCAGGCCCGTGTGTGCCATGAGCTCCGCGGCCGACAAGGCCTTGCCCTGCTGGGCCAGCACGGCCAGCACCTGCAGCACACGGTCGGCTGTCGGGACGGCGGCGGGCGAAGCACTCTTGGACATGTCGGCAGTATCAAAGGAAGCCGTTGCCATTCACAGTCCCCTATTCCCAAAATTTGGGAATGGAGGTCCCTTTTTTTGACGTTTCGTGGGATTCCCTGTTTCCGCCCCCTTTCAGCGCACCATCGGCAGGTTCAGGCCGTTGCGCTGGGCGCAGGCCACGGCGCTCTCGTAGCCCGCGTCGGCGTGGCGCATCACGCCGGTGGCCGGGTCGTTCCAGAGCACGCGTGACAGGCGCTGGGCCGCGGCCTCGGTGCCGTCGGCCACGATGACCACGCCCGCATGCTGCGAGTAGCCCATGCCCACGCCGCCGCCGTGGTGCAGGCTCACCCAGGTGGCGCCGCCCGCGGTGTTGAGCAGCGCGTTGAGCAACGGCCAGTCGCTCACCGCGTCGGTGCCGTCCTTCATGGCCTCGGTCTCGCGGTTGGGGCTGGCCACCGAACCGCAATCCAGATGGTCGCGGCCGATCACGATGGGGGCCTTGAGCTCCCCGTTTTTCACCATCTCGTTGAAGGCCAGGGCCGCCTTGTGACGCTCGCCCAGGCCCAGCCAGCAGATGCGCGCGGGCAGGCCCTGGAAGGCGATGCGCTCGCGCGCCATGTCCAGCCAGCGGTGGGTGTGCTTGTTGTCGGGGAACAGCGCCTTGATCTTGGCGTCGGTCTTGTAGATGTCCTCGGGGTCGCCGGACAGCGCCACCCAGCGGAACGGGCCCTTGCCCTCACAGAACAGTGGGCGGATGTAGGCGGGCACGAAGCCGGGGAAGTCGAAGGCGCGCTGAACGCCCTCGTCGAAAGCCACCTGGCGGATGTTGTTTCCATAGTCCACTGTGGGAATGCCCATGGCCTGGAAGTCCAGCATGGCCCGCACATGCACGGCGCAGCCTTGCGCTGCGGCCTTCTTCAGCTTGGCGTGCTGGGCCGGATCGGCCGCGGCGGCGTGCCATTGCGCCACGGTCCAGCCCACGGGCAGGTAGCCGTTGATCAGGTCGTGGGCCGAGGTCTGGTCGGTCACGATGTCGGGTCTGGGGCCGCCGGCCCTGGCACGGCGGACCAGCTCGGGCAGCACCTCGGCGGCGTTGCCCAGCAGCGCGATGGAGACAGCCTCGCCCCTTTCGGTGTGATGTTTGATCAGGGCCAATGCGTCGTCGATGTCCCGGGCCTGCTTGTCCACGTAGCGCGTGCGCAGGCGGAAGTCGATGCTGCTTTGCTTGCACTCGATGTTCAGCGAGCAGGCGCCGGCCAGCGTGGCGGCCAGAGGCTGGGCGCCGCCCATGCCGCCCAGCCCCGCCGTGAGGATCCACTTGCCCGTCAGGTCGTTGTTGTAGTGCTGGCGGCCGGCCTCCACGAAGGTCTCGAACGTGCCTTGCACGATGCCCTGGCTGCCGATGTAGATCCAGCTGCCGGCCGTCATCTGGCCGTACATGAACAGGCCTTTCTGGTCCAGCTCGTTGAACTTCTCCCAGGTGGCCCACTTGGGGACGAGGTTGGAGTTGGCCAGCAGCACGCGTGGCGCGTTCTCATGGGTCTTGAACACGCCCACGGGCTTGCCCGACTGGATCAGCAGCGACTCGTCGGCCTCGAGATTCCTGAGCGTTTCAAGGATCTGGTCATAGCATGCCCAGTTGCGCGCCGCGCGGCCGATGCCGCCGTAGACGACCAGGGCCTGGGGGTTCTCGGCCACGTCGGGGTCCAGGTTGTTCTGGATCATGCGGTAGGCCGCCTCGATGAGCCAGTTCTTGCAGTGCAGCGCGCTGCCGCGCGGCGCGCGGATCACGCGCGAGGCGTCGTGGCGGGGGTCGGTGGAGGACAGGATGGCGTCGTTGGCATTCATGGCAAAACTCCTTCAGGTGTGCGTGGGGGTAGTCATTGGTGGCTGGGCAGGCAGGCGGTGAGCGGCGCGGGCCACGCGCTCTCGGCGGCCCACAGGCGCATGGCCTCGATGTCAGGGGCCAGGTAGCGGTCCTGTTCGAGGAAGGCTACCTTCTCGCGGATGGCGGCGAACTGCGCCTCGATCAGCGGGGAAGATTTCAGCGAGCGGTCGAACGCCATGCCCTGCACGGCCGACATGGCTTCGATGCCCACGATCACGGCCGTGTTGCGGGCCATGTCCAGCAGGCGACGCCCGGCGTAGGTGGCCATGGACACATGGTCCTCCTGGTTGGCCGAGGTGGGCAGGCTGGTCACGCTGCTGGGATTGGCCAGGCACTGGTTTTCAGCGGCCAGGGCGGCGGCCGTCACCTGCGCGATCATGAAGCCCGAGTTCACGCCGCTGTCGCGGATCAGGAAAGCCGGCAGGCCCGACAGGCCGGTGTCCAGCAGCAGCGCGAGGCGCCGCTCCGAAATGGCGCCGATCTCGGACAGCGCCAGCGCGATGATGTCGGCCGCGAAGGCCACGGGCTCGGCGTGGAAGTTGCCGCCCGAGATCACCTCGCCCGTATCGGTGAACACCAGCGGGTTGTCGGACGCGGCGTTCGCCTCGATGCGCAGCACGCGCGCGGCATGCGCGAGGTTGTCCAGGCAGGCGCCCATCACCTGGGGCACGCAGCGAATCGAGTAAGGATCCTGCACCCGGCCGCAGTGCGGGTGCGAAGGGTCGATGGCGCTGCCCTCGAGCAGCGCCCGCACCGCGGCCGCCACGGCGATCTGGCCGGCCTGGCCGCGTGCCTCGTGGATGCGCGCATCGAACGGCTTGACCGAGCCCTTGATGGCTTCGAGCGTGAGCGCACTCGCCACGAGGCCCGCCGCGAACACACTCTCGGCACCGAACAGGCCCGCCAGCGCGAGCGCCGTCGACACCTGCGTGCCGTTGAGCAGCGCCAGACCTTCCTTCGGCGCCAGCACAAAGGGCGCCAGGCCCACGGCCGCCATGGCCTCGCGGCCCGAAACGACCTGGCCCCGGACCTTGGCCTGGCCCTCGCCGATCAGCACGCAAGCCAGGTGCGCCAGCGGCGCGAGGTCGCCCGAGGCACCCACCGAGCCCTTGGCCGGAATCACGGGGAGCACGTCGGCATTGGCCAGGGCCAGCAGCGCGTCGACCAGGGCCGGACGCACGCCCGAATGGCCGCGCGCCAGGCTCACGGCCTTGGTGGCCAGCACCATGCGCACCACGGCGTCGGGCAGGGGTTCGCCCGTGCCCACGCTGTGCGACAGCACCAGGTTGCGCTGCAGCTCGGCCAGGCGGTCGTGGGCGATCTTGGTGCTGGCGAGCTTGCCGAAGCCGGTGTTGATGCCATAGACCACTTGGTCCTCGTCCACGATGCGCTGCACCGTGGCCTCGGCGGCCCGCATGCCCGCGAGCGCGGCGGGGTCCAGCGCCAGGCGCACGCCGCCGGCGCTCAGGCGGCGCAGCTCGGCCAGGCTCACATGGCCAGGGCGCAGCACCAGGGTATCGGAGGAGGCTTGGGTTGCAGTGGTCATCGGTTCAGTCCTGTATATACAAGTTGGCACAAGCGAAAAATTCCTATCCAAACACCGGGTTGCCGTCCGCGCGGAAGCGGCTGCCCAGGCGGTAGCGCGAGGCGGGGTGCAGGCAGCGCACCATGGTCACGGGCACGCCCCGGCTCCAGGTGCGCCGCGTGAGCAGCAGGCAGGGCTGCGCCGGCTCCATTTCCAGAAGCTGGGCCTGCTCCACCGTGGGCAGCACGGCGTCGACCACATGCTCCACCTGGTCGAACGGCACGTTGCGCACGAGAAATTCCGAAGGCTGGAGGCGCGTGAAGTCCTGCTTGGCGAACTGGGGCACCACGCGCGGGTTCACGTAGCGGTCCTCGAGCTGCACGGGCACGCCGTCTTCGAGGTGCACGCACACGGCGTGGAACACCGACTCGCCCGTGTGCATGTCGAGCGCGGCCGCCACCTCCATGGTGGCCGAGACGCGCTCCACCGTGAGCACCTTGCAGCGGTAGTCGTGCCCGCGTTGGCGGATCTCGCTCGCCAGGTTGGCGATCTGCAGCAGCGTGGATCGGGGTTTGTCCTCGGCCACGAAGCTGCCCACGCCCGCCACGCGCACAATGCGCCCTTGCTCGGTTAGTTCGCGCAGCGCGCGGTTCACCGTCATGCGTGACATGCCGAACTGCATCACCAGGTCGTTCTCGGACGGCAGGCGGTCGCCGGCCTTCCAGGAGCCGTCCTGGATCTTGCGCGCGATGTGGTCCTTGATCTGCTGGTACAGCGCGAGCGCCGGCGTGTCGGGCCGCGCGGTGGGCCGTGCGACCTTGGCGCTGGAGCGGACGTGGGAGACTGTGGCCATGGGGCGGGCGTCCGGATTCAATGGGCTTCCGCGACCATGGACTCGGCGCGGATTTCCTCGGTCAGGCGCGCCTTGAGGTCCATGAACTCGGGCGAGGTCTTGATCGTGTAGTGGCGCGGGTGCGGCAGGTCCACGGCGATTTCGGTCTTGATGCGCCCGGGGCGCGCGCTGAACACGGCCACGCGGTTGGCCATGAAGATGGCCTCGTCGATGTCGTGCGTCACAAACATCACGGTCTTGCGCTCGGCTTCCCAGATGCCCAGCAGCAACTCCTGCATCAGGGCGCGGGTCTGGTTGTCGAGCGCGCCGAAGGGTTCGTCCATGAGCAGGATCTTGGGATCGTTGGCCAGGGCGCGGGCAATGGCCGTGCGCTGCTGCATGCCGCCCGAGAGCTGCCTGGGGAAATGGTGCTCGAAGCCGCGCAGCCCCACCTTGGCGATGAAGTCGGACGCGCGCTCCTTCTGCTGCGCCTCGGGCATGCCGCGCTCGCGCAGGCCGAAGCGGATGTTCTGCTCGATCGTGAGCCAGGGGAACAGCGTGTAGCTCTGGAACACCATGCCCCGGTCGGCACCCGGACCCGCCACGGGGTGGCCGTCCAGCAGCACGCGGCCCGAGGACGGATGGTCCAGCCCCGCCACGATGCGCAGCATGGTGGACTTGCCGCAGCCCGAGGGGCCGAGGATGGTCACGAAATCGTTTTCCCGCACATCGAAGTCGACGGGCAGCAGGGCCTGCGTGGCCTGTCCCTTGGGACTGACGAAGGTCCGCGAGACACCTTGAATGGACAGCTGCGTGCTCATCGCAGGGCACTCCAGGCAAACAGACGGCGATTGACGAACTTGAAGAAGGCATCCGACACCAGCCCGATGAGGCCGATGACGATGATGCCGAAGATGATCTGGCCCGTGTTCAGCAGTGCCTGGCTGTCGGTGATCATGTGGCCGATGCCCGAGGACGAGCCGATCAACTCGGCCACGATCACGTAAGTCCAGGCCCAGCCCAGTACGAGGCGCAGGCTCTCGGCGATGTCGGGCGCGGCGCCTGGGATCAACACGCGGCGAACGATGCCCATGGGCGTCGCGCCCAGGGTGTAGGCCGCTTCGACCAGGTCCTTGCGGGCATTGCCCACGGTCACGGCCACCATCAGGATGATCTGGAACACCGAGCCGATGAAGATCACGAGCAGCTTCTGCAGCTCGCCCAGGCCCGCCCACAGGATCAGGAGCGGGATGAAGGCCGAGGCCGGCAGGTAGCGACAGAACGACACGAAGGGCTCCAGGAATGCCTCCACACCCTTGTGCGCGCCCATCGCGATGCCCAGGGGCACCGCGATGACGGCGGCCAGCACGAAGCCGCCCACCACGCGCCATACGGTCATGCCGATGTCGTGCAGGAAACCGAACTCGGTGAAGAGCAGCCAGCCTTCCTTGGCCATGGTGATGGGACTGGCCAGGAACGTGGGCGACACGAAGCCGCCCAGCGTGAACACCGCCCACAGGCCAAGGAACACCACGAAGAATGCGAGCCCCAGCACCAGCCGCGTCCGGGTGCTCACAGGTTCCAACGGGGCCAGGGCCCGGCGGCGCGGCCGCTCCGTCCCCAACGAAGGTGCAACACCCATCACGCGACTCATCTCTCGGCTCTCTTGCTGTGGGGGCTTATTTGATGAAGCTGCCGTCGTACATGGCACCGTAGTTTTCGGGCAGCTTGCGGATCACGCCGGCTTCTAGCAGGATGGCGGCGGCGTCTTTCATGAACGCCGTCAGCTCGCTCGCAAAGAACTTCTGGTTGGCCGCCTTGTCTTGCCAGCGCAGGTAGGCCGACGACTTGGCGAAGGCCTCGCCCGTCTGCTTGACGGCCGCGCCCATGAGGTCGTTGGACTTGGCCGCGTCGGCCTTGATCATGTCCAGCGCCTCGAAATACGAATTGGCCAGGGCCTGCGCGGCCTTGGGGTTGGCCTTGAGCCAGGCCGGATCGCAGCCCACGGTGTCCATCACCATGGGGTAGTCCAGCGTGGTGGCCAGAATCTTGCCGGCCTGCGGGTTGGCGCGCACGGTGGAGAGGTACGGCTCATAGGTCATGGCCGCATCGTTCTGGCCCGACACGAAGGCCTGCGCGGCCGGCTGCGGCTCCAGCGAGACGATCTTCACGTCCTTGAGGCTCATGCCGTTCTTGGACAGCATCCAGGCCAGGCCGAAGTACGGGGCCGTGCCGGGGGCGCTGACGCCCACGGTCTTGCCCTTCAGGTCGGCAAAGCCCTTGACGTCATTGCGCACGGCCAGGCCGTCGGCGCCGTAGGATTTGTCCATCTGGAAGATCTGCACGATGGGCACGCCGTTGGCGTTCCAGGCCACGTGCGTTTCCACCGTGGTGGCGGCGCACTGGATGGCTTTCGAAGCCAGAGCCAGATGGCGGTCCTTCTGGGGGATCATCTTGAGCTCCACGTCGAGCCCGTGCCGCTTGAATATGCCGGCCTTCTGGGCCAGCGTCAGCGGCGCAAAGCCGGTCCAGCCCGACATGCCCAGCGCAAGCTTCGTCTCCTGGGCCTGGGCGGGTGAAACCAACCCCGCCGCACAGACGCACGCCGCCATCAGCGGCGCCATTTTCTTGATCATTCGATGCATCACCTGCTCCTGTATGAGAAAAACACAAGGCCCATGCGGGTGGCAACAGGCCCCGCTTCCTGGCGGAAATCATCGTGACCCCAATGTACTTGTCTATACAGGGTAAACACCTAATTCCCCTCACGATCCCACCAGAAAAGACGGCCGATTCCCATCGCCTGGGAAGACATCCGAAGATGTGCCGGGCATCGATGAACAGGGTGCCCGGCAGATCCCCGACCCAAGGCGAGCAAGAACGATGCCCAAATCGCGCACTTTTCAAGCCCAGGCTGCGCCGAAGCCTGGGCAGGAGGCTGGGGGTTGGCAAGGGCCTCGGCGCATGGCCCGCCGACCCGGCGAAAATGGCGGCTGCGCCAATCAGCGTGTGCGCTGCGGGCTTGAGCGGCAGGTCATGAAGCCTGTGGTTCGTCGGGCCGCAGCATCTGAAACCCTTGCCAGTCGCTTCGACCATCCAACGTGTCCCTATCCATCCCGTCCACTGAAGCGCTGCAGGTGTTGCGCCAGGTTTTTGGCTACACCGCGTTCAGGGGGCCGCAGGAGGCCATCGTCAATCATGTGATCGCCGGCGGCGATGCACTGGTGCTGATGCCCACGGGCGGTGGCAAAAGCCTGTGCTACCAGATCCCCGCCATCGCACGCCAGCGGGCCGGCCTTGGCGTGGCCATCGTGGTTTCGCCGCTGATCGCGCTGATGCACGACCAGGTCGGGGCGCTGCATGAGGCGGGGGTGGAGGCGGCGTTCCTGAATTCGACCCTCAGCGGGGACGAAGCCAGCGCGGTGGAGAGGCGCCTGCTGCGTGGGGACCTCGTGCTGTTGTACGCCGCGCCTGAGCGCGTGACCACGCCGCGCTTTCTGGCGCAACTCGACGCCTTGCACCAGCGTGGTGCTCTGAGTCTGTTTGCCATCGACGAGGCCCATTGCGTGAGCCAGTGGGGGCACGACTTCCGGCCCGAATACCGCGCCCTGACCGTGTTGCACGAGCGTTACGCCGGCGTTCCCCGGATCGCGCTGACCGCCACGGCCGATGCCCTCACGCGCGCCGACATCATCGAGCGGCTGCAACTGGAGCAGGCGCAGCAGTTCGTGTCCAGCTTCGACCGGCCGAACATTCGCTACACCCTGGTCGAGAAGAAGGACGCCACGCAGCAGCTGCTGCGTTTCATCGCGCGGGAACACGCGGGGGACGCCGGCATCGTGTACTGCCAGTCGCGCAGAAAGGTCGAGGACGTCGCCGCGACGCTTTGCGCCCACGGCATCGCCGCGCTGCCCTACCACGCCGGACTGGACGCGAAGCAGCGCCAGGTCCATCAGGACCGCTTTCTGCGAGAGGAAGGGCTGGTGATGGTGGCCACCATCGCCTTCGGCATGGGCATCGACAAGCCCGACGTTCGCTTCGTGGCCCACCTGGACATGCCGAAGAATATCGAGGGCTACTACCAGGAAACCGGGCGCGGCGGGCGGGACGGCTTGCCTGCGGACGCGTGGATGGCCTACGGCCTGCAGGACGTGGTGAACCAGCGCCGCATGATCGACGAAAGCCCCGCCGGCGAGGATTTCAAGCAGGTGATGCGCGGCAAGCTGGAGGCCTTGCTGGGCCTGGCGGAAGCGAGCGATTGCAGGCGGGTGCGGCTGCTGGCGTACTTCGGCGAGACCTATGCGGGCCACACGACGCCGTCCGCCGCCGGGGCGCCCCACGGAGGACACGAAGTGCCGAGCGAGGGGGCCACATGCGGCAACTGCGACAACTGCCTGCACCCGCCGGCGGTCTGGGACGGCACCGATGCCGCGCGCAAGCTGCTCAGCACGGTTTACCGTGTGCAGCAGGCCAGCGGCATTTCCTTCGGCGCAGGCCATGTGATGGACATCCTGCGCGGCAAGAAAACCGACAAGGTGGTCGAACATGGGCACGATGGCCTGAGCACCTTTGGACTCGGCGCGCAATTCAGCGAAACGCAACTGCGCGGCGTGCTGCGCCAGTTGATCGCCATGGGCGCGCTCACCGTGGACGCGCAGGCCTTCAACACGCTGCGGCTGACCGATGCGTCACGCCCCGTGCTCCGGGGCGAGCAGCCGGTGCGCCTGCGCGAGTCGGCCTCGGCCTCGTCCGGACCC
>JAEWVY010000081.1 GCA_023396625.1 Pseudomonadota bacterium
CTGGTGCTGCGCTGCGTGGAAGACCATCTGGCCGGCCAGTGCTTTCCACTGTCCCTGATCCAGGCGGACGCCAGCATCCTCCAGCGCGTCGCCACCGCATGATGGCCTCGTCCCTGCAAACCTGGGCATTGCCGGGCGCGGCGGCGTTTGGCGCCGGTGTGCTCAACGCCATGGCCGGCGGCGGCAGTTTCCTCACGTTTCCGGCCCTGGTGTTCGTCGGCGTGCCGCCGATCGCCGCCAATGCCACCAGCGCGCTGGCCGTCAGTCCCGGCTATCTCGGCAGCACGCTGGGCTTCCGGCGCGAACTGCGCGAGTTGCCTGCGGCCCTGCTGGGCCGTGAAACTCTGCTCTGCGCCATCGGCGGCGTGGCTGGCGCGTTGCTGTTGCTGGTCACGCCGGCCCGGATGTTTTCGAGTCTGGTGCCCTGGCTGCTGCTGTTCGCCACGGCACTGTTCGCCGTGGGGCCCGCGCTGGCGCGGCACGCGAGCCAGCGCGGGCGCAGCCTGCACGGCGCACGCGCCCCAGGCCTGCTGGCCGTGGCCGTCTACGGCGGCTATTTCAATGGCGGCCTGGGCATCCTGCTGATGGCGCTCTACACACTGGCCGGCGAATCCCGGCTGAACACCGTGAACGCGCTGAAGAACCTGAACTCCTTCGTCCTGTCGCTGTTGTCGGTCGCCGCGTTCGCCTGGGCCGGCGCCATCGTCTGGGACCAGGCTCTGCTGATGATGGCGGCCGCCACCGCGGGAGGATTTGCCGGCGCGCGGTGGGCGCGGCGCCTGCCCGCGCCGTGGGTGCGGGCACTCGTGGTCACCACCGGGCTCGTCATGAGCATGGTCTTCTTTCGGCGCGCGGCCTGAACAGGCATTACCCCATGAAAAAGCAACGCATCGTCGTCGGCCTGAGTGGAGGCGTGGACTCGGCCGTGACCGCCTGGCTGCTCAAGCAGCAGGGCCACGAAGTGGTGGGCATCTTCATGAAGAACTGGGAGGATGACGACGACTCCGAGTACTGTTCTTCCAACATCGATTTTGTCGACGCCGCGGCCGTGGCCGATGTGATCGGCATCGAGATCGAGCACGTCAACTTCGCCGCCGAGTACAAGGACCGCGTGTTCGCGGAGTTCCTGCGCGAGTACCAGGCAGGGCGCACCCCGAACCCGGACATCCTGTGCAACGCCGAAATCAAGTTCAAGGCCTTCCTGGACCACGCCCTGCGCCTGGGCGCCGAGCACATCGCCACCGGCCACTACGCGCGCGTGCGGCAGAACCCCGCCACCGGCCGCTTTGAACTGCTCAAGGGCCTGGACCCTGCCAAGGACCAGAGCTACTTCCTGCACCGGCTGAACCAGGCGCAATTGTCCAAGACGCTCTTTCCCGTGGGTGAACTGCTCAAGACCGAGGTGCGCCGCATCGCGGCCGAGATCGGCCTGCCCAACGCCCGGAAGAAGGACTCCACCGGCATCTGCTTCATTGGCGAGCGCCCGTTTCGCGAGTTCCTGAACCGCTACATCGCCAAGGAACCCGGCCCCATCAAGGACGACCGCGGACGCGTGCTCGGACAGCACGTGGGCCTGAGCTTCTACACCCTGGGCCAGCGCCAGGGCCTGGGCATCGGCGGCGTCAAGGCCACCGGCGCGGAGCTCAAGGCCGTGCAGGCACGCGGCCAGCGCGGCGTGGGCGAACACACCCCCTGGTTCGTGGCCCGCAAGGACATGGAGCGCAATACCTTGTGGGTGGTGCAGGGCCACGACCACCCGTGGCTGCAATCACGTGCCCTGCAGGCCGATTCCGCCAGCTGGGTGGCCGGTGTCCCGCCCGCCGACGGCGCCCTGTCCGCCAAGACCCGCTACCGCCAGGCCGATGCGCCCTGCGCGCTGCGCCACCTGGGCGACGCACGCTTCGAACTGCGCTTCCCCGATCCGCAGTGGGCCGTGACGCCGGGCCAGTCCGCCGTGCTGTACGACGGCGAGGTCTGCCTGGGGGGCGGCATCATCGCCCGAGCCTTCGACTGACGTCCGCCAGCTCTCCGCGCCAACCGCTGCGCCGGCCGGCGCAGGGTTTGATATTTCTCAAAGGAACCTTCTGGGGTTTACCCTAGAATCGCGCGAGTTTTTCAAAAGGTCTTCGCCATGGCTTCCAGCACATCGCTCCCCTGCGTCCACAACGGGTTTCGCCGCCAGCTCGTGCTGATGGCCATTCTGGGCACGTTCGTCCCCCTGGCTGTCCTGGCCCTGCTCTACGCCCTGGCCCCGCTGCCGATGACCCCAGCCACCATCACCGTCCTGCGTACCGCCAATGGCGTGGCCGCTGTGCTGGTGGGCATGAATGCCCTGGCCATTGCCGTCCTGGTGCTGGCCCGCACGCTGTTCCAACGCAAGCTGGGCCACCCGGCCGAGTGGCAACCCGTTCAGATGACGCGCGGGGAAACGGCCTGAGGCGCCGCGCCGCCCCTGGGCCCGCCCCGGGGTTCTTTGTTTTTGATAGCATCAAATGACCAGCTGGCGCTGGGATAACCGGGTTTTTCCTTAATTTTTCTCACACCGCGCCTCTCGGGCCCGCGCCGGGTGACGTGTTGACCAGGTGGTTCGCCATTTGCCCGAAAGTCTCGAGCAGCCAGGCGCGGAACGCCGGGTCGGCCACCTGCTCCTCCAGCGCCCGGGCCATGCACAGCATCCACGCGTCGCGCTCGTCCGGCCCCACGGCGTAGGGCGCGTGCCGCATGCGCAGACGGGGATGACCTTTTTTCTGCATGTACAGTGGCGGCCCGCCGAACCAGCCGCTCAGAAACTCGAACAGGGTTTCCGCGCTGCCGGCCAGATGCTCCGGATGAATGCGACGCACGGCATGGGCCTCGGGCAGTTCGTCCATGAGTTCGTAAAACCGCTGCACCAGCCTGCGCACCGCCGGTGCGCCGCCGAGGCGTGCATAAGGGCTGTCGGGGGGTGCCACCCCGTCGGAATGGGTTGATTCTTGCAAGGCTGACTCTCGGAAAAAGATGCCTGTGGCCGCGCGCAACCGCGTGACAAGGCACTGCAACGATACCCGAGAACATCCCGGCCCTTCAATCGGCCCAGCGCAGCCAGGCCGCCAGGCAGAGAGCCAGCGCACAGGCCGGCGCGGACAACATCCAACGCGGCAGCCCCGCGCGCGGCACGAAGCCCACGCCACGCACGAAGCCGGCGCTCATCGCCCAGACCAGCGCCAGGGCCAGGCGGTGGTCCACCGCGCCGTCGGCGCCCGCAAACAGCACCGGGTAGACACTGCCCACGACCATGATGACCAGGGCCACGACGAGGCAGGACAGATGCAGGCCTCCCTGCGTGGCGGCCGCCCGGTCGGGGCGCCCGGGCGGCTGCGAGCCGGGAATCACTCGCCCCGCCGGTTCGCCAGGGTGCGGGCCTCTTCGTTCTCACCCCACATCGCATTCAGGATGGCCAACAGGACGGCGAAGCCCACACCGAGCACCCAGGCGAAATACCACATGTCCCGTCCTTTCAACCAATCACAGCGGCGCCCGGGCCCGCCACCCCGCACGGCCGCTCAATAAGCCACATGTTCGTTTTCCCGGATCTGGGCTTCCCCGACCTTGCCACGCATCACGCGGTAGGCCCAGCCCGTGTAGAACACGACCAGCGGCATGAAAATCAACGTGGCCCAGAACATGATGCCCAGCGTCAGGTGGCTGGAGACGCTGTCCCACGCCGTCAGGCTGGCCGCCGGCACGGTGGACGAGGGCATGACGAACGGAAACATCGACGCACCGGCCGTGCCGATGACGCCCACGATCGCCAGCGACGAGGCCACGAACGCGGCCAGCGTGCGGCGCACCCGCACCAGCAGCACCGCCAGCAGGGCCCCCGCCACGCCCAGCCCCGGCAACAGCCACAGCGCGGGCTGCCGACCATAATTGGCCATCCAAGCCCCTGCCTCGCGCACCACGCTTTTGCCCATGGGGTCCGGCGGCGCCGCGAGATCGATGGCGGAATCGATGCGATAGCCATCGATACCCTGCAGCCAGAACCCGGCCACGATGAAACCCGCCACCATGACGACCGCCGCGACCATGGCGCCACGGATGGCCCGCGCCTGGATCGCCCCCTCGGTCCGGTGCGCGAGATAGACGCCGCCGTGCATCGTGATCATCGCGCTGCTGACCACCCCGGACAGCAGCGCGAAGGGGTTGAGCAACTGCCAAAAGCTGCCGGTGTAGGTGGACACCAGATAGGCGTCGAAATGAAAGGGCACCCCCTGCAGCAGATTGCCAAAAGCCACGCCGAAAATCACCGGCGGCACGAAGCCGCCCACGAACAGACCCCAGTCCCAGGTGCGGCGCCAGGCGGGGTGATGGATCTTGCTGCGGTAGTCGAAACCCACGGGCCGGAAGAACAGCGCCCATAGCACGGCCAGCATGGCCCAATAGAAGCCGCTGAACGCGGTGGCATACACCAGCGGCCAGGCCGCGAAAATGGCCCCTCCTCCGGTGATGAACCAGACCTGGTTGCCGTCCCAGTGCGGGCCCACGGTGTTGATCACGACGCGGCGCTCGACGTCGCCGCGGCCGGCGAAGGGCAGCAGCGTGCCCACGCCCATGTCATGGCCGTCCATGATGGCGAAGCCGATCAGCAGCACGCCCACGAGCAGCCACCAGATGATCTTGAGGGTGGGATAGTCCAGCATGGCGTTTCTCCTTCAGGCCCCTGCCGTGGCGGCAGGCAGGGTCTCGCGGTCGTAGCGGCCCGTGCCCAGGCTGCCCGGTCCCTGGCGCGCGAATTTCACCATCAGCACCATCTCGACCGCCAGCAACAGCGTGTAGAACCCGACGAAACCCGCCAGCGAGCCGTACAGGCTGCCCACGCTGAGTGTGGACACGCTCATGTGCGTGGGCAGCACGCCGTAGATGGTCCAGGGCTGGCGGCCGTACTCGGCGACGAACCAGCCGAGTTCCCCCGCGATCCAGGGCGCGGGCAGCATCCACAAGGCCCATTTCAGCAGCCAGGGTTTCCGCATGCCATCGGTCCTGAGCGTGCTCCAGAACGCGAGCGCGAACAGCGCCAGCATCGCGAAGCCCAGGCCCACCATGATGCGAAAAGTCCAAAACATGGGCGTCACGCGCGGCACGGTGCTGTCCACGGCCTTCTGAATCATCTCGGGCGTGGCCTGGCGCACATCGGCCACGTATTTCTTGAGCAGCAGACCGAAGCCGAGATCCGCCTTGTGCTGCTCGAACAGGGCCTGGGCGGCCGCGTCCTCGCGGTGGGCCCGCAAGGCTTCGAGCGCGGTCACGGCGTGGATGCCGCTTTCGATGCGGGCCTTGTTCTTCGCCTTGATCTCGCGGATACCCGGGATTTCCTTGCTGATCGAGCGTGTCCCGATCAGGCCCATGACCCAGGGTATCTCGATCTCCCAGTCGTTTTTCTGCGCCGCCTCGTCGATTGCCGCCACCAGCGTCAGCCCGGCGGGCGCGGGCTTGGTGTCCCACATGGCCTCCAGCGCGGCCATCTTGGTTTGCTGCGCCTCGCCCACGGTGTACCCCGATTCGTCGCCCAGCACGATCACGCTGAGCGCCGAGGCCAATCCGAAGGCCGCGGCCACGCGAAAACTGCGCCGGGCGAACTCGATGTCGCGGCCCTTGAGCAAATACCAGCTGGAAATGGACAGCACGAACATCGCGCCGGTCACGTAGCCGGCCGAGACCGTGTGCACGAACTTGGCCTGGGCGTCGGGGTTGAACAGCACCGCCCAGAAATCGGTCATCTCCATGCGCATGGTCAGAGGGCTGAACTCGGCGCCCACCGGGTTCTGCATCCAGCCGTTGGCGACCAGGATCCACAACGCCGACAGGTTCGTGCCCACCGCCATGAGGATGGTCACCATCAGATGGCGGGGCCTGGACAGGCGGTCCCAGCCGAAGAAGAACAGGCCGATCATGGTGGACTCGAGGAAGAAGGCCATCAGGCCTTCGATCGCCAGCGGCGCGCCGAAGATGTCGCCCACGTAGTGCGAGTAGTAGGCCCAGTTCGTGCCGAACTGGAACTCCAGCGTGATGCCCGTCGTCACGCCCAGCGCGAAGTTGATGCCGAACAACTTGCCCCAGAAGCGGGTCATGTCCTTCCAGATGACGTTGCCCGTCATCACGTAGACGCTTTCCATGATGACCAGCAGCCAGACCATGCCCAGCGTCAGGGGCACGAACAGGAAGTGGTACATCGCCGTGGCCGCGAACTGCAGTCGCGACAAGTCCACCAGTTGTTCCGAGATCATGCCTTCACTCCTTGTCGTCCACGAGACCCGGACCGAGCAGCCGGACGGTTACGTCCTCGATTTCCGGCGCCACGCGGTGCTCACGCACGAAGGCCCACCACAGCCCCGTCAGCAACACCCCCTTGACCGCCACCGCGATGGCGAGCCTTTTCACCAGTTGTCGATCCTGTGGGGTCATGGCCGCGTCCACGTCATCCACCCACCTTACCAAGATTCCGGTCAGACGCCAAATTGAGAAGCATCATTCCGAGGCCGAGTCCTTCCACGCGCGCCCGCTGGCGCCGTGGCGTCCTCTCAAGCCCTCGAGGGGCTACTCCGCGGAAGTCGTCAGCGGTGCGTGAAGCTTCGCGTGGATGCGGCGCGTGGTGCGCCAGACGGCCCACAGCACCAGGGGAATCAGCGCGCCGGCGGCCATTTCCGGGTTCAGCGGCACGCCCGCGCCCTTGAGCGCCTTGCCACCGTAGAGCAACAGGCTCACGACGTAGTAGGAAATGGCGGCGATCGACAGCCCTTCGACCGTGGACTGCAGCCGCAGCTGCAGCGCCTGCCCGCGCGTGAGCTTTTCCAGCAGCTGCTGGTTCTGCACCTCGGTGGCGATGTCGACCCGGGTGCGCAGCAGCGCACTGGCGCGCGAGACGCGCTCGGACAGCGAGGCCAGGCGCCGCGCGGTCGCCGCCACCGTGGCCATCGCCGGCGACAGGCGCCGCTGCATGAACTCACCCAGCGTCTGGGTGCCGGCTATCGGCTGCTCGCGCAGCTCGGCGATGCGCTGCGCGAC
>JAEWVY010000126.1 GCA_023396625.1 Pseudomonadota bacterium
TGTATGACGTGCACCATATGACGGAGGAGATCAGCCGGCTGACCGATCTCAGTCTCAAATGCTGCGAACGGGTGCGTGATGCGGTCCGGATGCTCGACAAGATTGCAGACCACCGGACGGCCGAAGCGGCGCTCAAGGTCTGCGAGGAGATCGATCGACTGGAAAGCGATGCCGACCGTGTCATGCGTGGTGCGATGAGCAAGCTGTTCCGCGAGGAACCCGATGTGCGCGAGGTCATCAAGCTCAAGGCCATCTATGAGCTGCTGGAGACGATCACCGACAAGTGCGAGGATGTGGCCAATCTGATCGAGGGCATCATCCTCGAAAACTCCTGATCTTCGCGGGACCGGATCATGGAAACAGTGCAGGTGTCGTTGTGGTTGGTGGTGCTGCTGGTGGTGCTCGCGATCGTGTTCGACTTCATGAACGGGTTTCATGATGCGGCCAACTCGATTGCGACCGTGGTGTCCACCGGTGTGCTGCGGCCTGGGCAGGCGGTGGTTTTCGCGACTTTCTTCAACGTGGTGGCGCTTTTTGTGTTCCAGTTGGGCGTGGCCGCGACCGTCGGCAAGGGCATCGCGCAGCCCGGGGTAGTGGATACGCATGTGGTCTTTGGCGCGTTGCTGGGGGCGATCACCTGGAATGTGGTGACGTGGTACTACGGCATTCCCAGCAGTTCCTCGCATGCCCTGATTGGCGGCATCGTGGGCGCAGTGCTGACCAAGGCAGGTTCGAGTGCCCTGGTGGCGGGGGGCATCCTGAAAACCGTAGCATTCATCTTCATTTCCCCGTTGTTGGGTTTCCTGCTGGGCTCAATGATGATGGTGCTCGTGGCGTGGACCTTTCGCCGCAGCCGCCCCTCCAGGGTGGATAAATGGTTCCGGCGGTTGCAATTGCTTTCAGCGGGCGCGTACAGCCTGGGGCACGGTGGAAATGACGCGCAGAAAACCATCGGGATCATTTGGATGCTGCTCATTGCGACAGGTTATTCGGCGACCGCGGACAAGGCCCCGCCCGCCTGGGTCGTCATCACCTGCTACGCCGCGATCGGAGCGGGCACCCTGTTTGGTGGCTGGCGCATTGTCCAGACCATGGGTCAGAAAATCACCAAGCTCAAACCCGTGGGCGGTTTCTGTGCGGAAACGGGCGGGGCGATGACCTTGTTTCTGGCGTCCATGCTGGGCATTCCGGTATCAACCACCCATACCATCACCGGTGCCATTGTCGGCGTCGGCTCGGTGCAACACGCCAGCGCCGTCCGCTGGGGTGTGGCGGGCAATATCGTCTGGGCCTGGATATTGACGATCCCGGCGAGTGCCTTCGTCGCGGCCCTGGCCTATCAAGCAAGCCTCTGGTTGTTTTGAACTGGCGAGGGCGCGGGGCCCTCATTGCGAGAGTTTGCGGGCTTCCTCGATCTGGTATTCGAAGTAGCGTTGAAAGCTGAAGGCAATGCTGGCCATCAGCACTGTGGTGCCCACGAGCAGGGCCGTCACGACGGCCCCGATGGTCAGCCAGCGGGTCTGCCCTGAGGAGCAGTCGGCGGAGGCACGGGGATTGAAGCGTGAATTCCATTTTTCCGCAGACATCAGACCATAGATGATGGCCTGAAGCGCGCAGGCCGCGATGGTGAAACCGAGCAACGGGACCAGCGCCCAGCTCAGGAGATCGTCCTGCCCAAAGTCCATGATTCGTTCCACACCGTAAAACCCCAGGCTGGTCGGCACGGGAAGCAGCCAACCCAACCAGTCGGTCATACCGCGTAAATAGAAGCGATGCAGGCCAAACGGTCCCCCCAGCAATGCCAGCCAGGCGGCGAGCGTCTTGTTTTTCATGAGTCGCTCCTATTCGGGGGGGCCGTATCACCTGCGCCCAGGGCCTTTTCCATCAGCACCACGTCCAGCCATTTGTCGAACTTCCAGCCGCAGGAGGCGAGCACCCCCACGTGACTGAAACCCGATGCGCGGTGGACGCCAATGGAGCCCGTATTGGCGGAGTCGCCGATCACGGCGATCAGCTTGCGCACGCCGACGCGTTCGGCTGCCGCCGCCAGCTCGGCGAGTAAAACCCGCCCGAGGCCCTGATTCCTGGCATGGGCAGCGAGGTAGATCGAGTCCTCGGCACTGAAGCGATAGGCCGCGCGCGGTTTGAACCAGTTGCAGTAGGCATAGCCGAGCAGGTGGCCCTCGTTTTCAGCCACGAGCCAGGGCAATCCCCGATCCAGCACATCGGTCCGGCGCAAGGCCATGTCGGCCTCGGAGGGGGGCGTCGTCTCGAAGGTGCCCGTGCCATTGAGCACGTGATGCGTGTAGATGGCGGTAATGGCAGGGATGTCGTCGTTTCGGCTTGGGCGGATCAAGAGCATGGGGAATCAGCCAGTGAACATATAATAAAAGGCTTTTCAGTGTGTCGCTGGCCGGGTGGCCATGTCGCGTGTCTCAACGCTGAAAGAACATTTACCACCCACAGGATAAATCATGGTTGTGATTCGACTCTCCCGCGGCGGCTCCAAAGGTCGTCCCTTCTTCAATATCGTTGTTGCTGACAAGCGTGAGCGCCGTGACGGCCGCTTCATCGAGCGCATCGGGTTCTACAACCCGATCGCGGTCGAAGGCGAGGAAGGCCTGCGCATTGCACAGGACCGGCTGACCTACTGGAAGAGCGTGGGTGCCCAGGCCTCGCCCACGGTGGAGCGCCTGGTCAAGCAGGCTGCTGCCAAAGCCGCCTGAGCAGACTGAGGGATGCGACCCGTTCTCGAATCCGTGGAACTGCCATCGGATGCGGTCGAGGTCGGGTCGATCGTGGATGCGTGGGGCATCAAGGGCTGGCTCAGGATCCAGCCGCACAGCGCCTTTCCAGAGGCGCTTTTTTCTTCCCGGCGCTGGTTTCTGCAGCCTTCGGAACGAGGAGGGCGTGCTTTCGACGGCACGGTTTGTCTGTCCATCAAGGAGGCCCGGGCCCATTCGGGTGCCGTGGTGGCCGCGGCCCAGGAAATTGCCGATCGGGATGCGGCGCAGGCACTCAAGGGGGCTCGGGTGTTCGTGCCCCGTTCGGAATTTCCCGTGGTGGGACCCGACGAGTACTATTGGGTCGATCTGTTGGGGCTCGACGTCGTCAACCGCGAGGGCGTCGCATTGGGGAAGGTCCGCGACCTGCTTTCAACCGGTCCGCAAACGGTTCTGGTGATCGAACAGCCGCCTTTGGTGGAGGCAGGGGCTAAAGAGAAGGTTCGCGAGCGCATGATTCCTTTTGTGGCGGCCTTTGTCGACAAGGTCGATCTCGCGGGGCGCCGCATCGTGGTGGACTGGCAGCCAGACTACTGAAGCCGGTCTCGCTGCATCCATGAGTTGCTCGCGTCTTTCACTGAATCACGGGCGTTCACATGCGATTTGATGTCATCACCCTTTTTCCGGAGCTCTTCACACCGTTCCTCCATACCGGAGTGACGCGTCGGGCTTTTGAAATGTCGCAGGTGGACGTGCATCTGTGGAACCCACGCGATTTCACCGAGGGAAATTATCGGCGGGTCGATGACCGGCCGTTTGGCGGGGGGCCGGGCATGGTGATGATGGCAGAGCCGCTGACCCGCTGCCTCGAAGCCGTTCGTGAGACCCGTGGCGACGAAGTGCCAGTGGTGCTGTTTTCGCCGGTAGGCGAGAAACTGGCGCACGCCGGTGTGGTTCGCTGGGCGGAAAGCTCGGGGGCCATTCTGGTCTGCGGCCGCTATGAAGGCCTGGACCAGCGGTTCATTGACGCCCATGTGGATATACAAATTAGCCTGGGTGATTTCGTGCTTTCCGGCGGAGAGATCGCTGCGTTGGCATTGCTCGACGCCGTGGCACGGTTGCAGCCGGGCGTTTTGGGGGATGAGGACAGTCACGAACTCGACAGCTTCAATCCCGCGCTTGATGGCTTGCTCGATTGTCCGCACTACACCCGCCCCGAGATCTGGCGAGGGGCAAGCGTGCCGATGACGCTGAAGTCCGGCCATCATGCATTGATCGAACGCTGGCGCCGGGATCGCCGACTCGAAACCACTGCGCGGCACCGACCTGATTTGATCGAGGCGGCACGGGGGGCTGGGCGGCTCGACGCGAGGGATGAAGCGTTGCTGCGTAGCCTTGCCGAAGCACCGGTTGAGGAAGGGTGATCCTGACCGAGGATTCAGCCTTGTTATAATCAAAAACTTTTCGATCCTCTGCCCGGCCGCGGAATACAAGAAAGCTGTGCCCTTGGGCCGGCACTTGCCGCCTTTTGTGTAGCGTGGGTACGATCACCTAGAGGTAAGCCATGAATCTGATCCAGACTCTCGAGCAGGAAGAAATCGCCCGTCTCGGCAAGAACATCCCCGAATTTTCGCCCGGTGACACCGTCATCGTCAGCGTCAACGTGGTCGAAGGCTCGCGCAAGCGCGTGCAGGCCTATGAGGGCGTGGTAATCGCCAAGCGCAATCGGGGCCTGAACAGTGGCTTCACGGTCCGAAAGATTTCGAGTGGTGAAGGCGTGGAACGTACCTTCCAGACCTATAGCCCCTTGATTGCCGGCATTGAAGTCAAGCGCCGTGGCGATGTGCGCCGGGCCAAGCTGTACTACCTGCGCGAGCGTAGCGGCAAGTCGGCCCGTATCAAGGAAAAACTGCCCAGCCGTAGCAAGGCCACTGCCGCCTGACCGGCTGCAGTTGCAGCAGCCTCCAGCCGCCTCATGGGATGACCGAGGCGGCTTTTTTGTGCGCGCAGGAATGGCACGGGGTCTCCAAAGGGTGGGATATCCCCGTGTTCACAAATGAAGGTGACGAGCCTTGACCCCGGCACTGGCGCTACGGTTAGGGCTGCTTGGTTCCCCACCTGACCCGGTTGGCCGCTTTGCCATGCGGGAAGGCCCGTCGTCGTCTATTGTAGGCGACGAAGAGCTTCAGCCTTGCCGAAAGCCAGGACCAACAGTTGAAAAATATCGGCGCGCAGTTGCACGCGGGCGTTGGCGTCCGGGTTTTGACTCAGGCGCGCAAGCAGTCGGCCCGCTTTCGGGTGACGACAATCGGCCAGCGCCCTGGCCAGCAGGGCCGTTTCGGGATCCGTGTCCGCGAGCGCAACCTTGAAATCCGGAATATCCTGGCTGACGATATGTTCCAGCATGGTGGCCAATTCAGTTTCCGAAAACATACGGAGCAAGTGCTGACGTGTGATAGCGGTTTCTGAACCTGAAATCTGATGCAATGCAGCATAACGTCAAATGGACGGCTTTGCCAAGCGGCCGGTCAGTGGCATGTGATTTTGGGCACATGCCCCTAATCAGGTGGAGTGCCAGGCGAAAGCGCACCGCCCCGTAGAATTCGCATATGTCTTATGTCGTGCTCGCTCGCAAGTACCGGCCACTCAATTTTTCGGAAATGGCGGGGCAGGACCATGTCGTGAGGGCACTGACGAATGCCCTGACCACCCAACGTCTGCACCATGCCTACCTGTTTACCGGAACGCGTGGCGTTGGCAAGACGACGGTGTCGCGCATTCTGGCGAAATCGCTCAATTGCCAGGGGCCCGACGGGCAAGGCAGCATCACGGCGACTCCCTGCGGGGTGTGCCCGGCCTGCACGGAAATTGATGCGGGCCGATTTGTGGATTACACCGAACTTGATGCAGCGTCGAATCGGGGGGTCGAGGAGGTGCAGGCCTTGCTCGAGCAGGCGGTGTACAAGCCGGTTCAGGGTCGCTTCAAGGTCTTCATGATCGACGAGGTGCACATGCTGACTGGCCATGCGTTCAATGCCATGCTTAAGACACTGGAAGA
This sequence comes from Pseudomonadota bacterium, assembly GCA_023396625.1. Classification (GTDB taxonomy): domain Bacteria; phylum Pseudomonadota; class Gammaproteobacteria; order Burkholderiales; family Burkholderiaceae_C; genus JAEWVY01. The sequence goes on from JAEWVY010000126.1 coordinate 5,782, forward strand.
ACCGCCCGAGTACCTCAAATTTGTTCTCGCGACCACCGATCCGCAGAAAGTGCCGGTGACCGTGCTGAGTCGCTGCTTGCAGTTCAATTTGCGCCCCATGGCCCCGGAAACGGTGCAGGAGCACCTCGGCCGCGTGTTGGAACGTGAGCATGTCCGGGCGGATGCCCAGGCACTGCGTCTGCTGGCCCGTGCCGCCCGTGGTTCCATGCGTGATGCCTTGAGTCTGACGGACCAAGCTATTGCCTTTGGCTCGGGTGAACTGCAAGAGGCCACCGTGAGGCAGATGCTTGGCAGTGTGGACCGCACCTTTGTGTTTCGTCTGATCGATGCGCTCGCTCGGGCCGATGGCCGGGCCGTGGTCGAAATTGCCGACGCGTTGCGCATTCACGGGCTGAACGCGGCCTCGACGCTGGAGGAAATGACCACAGTGCTGCAGCGCATGGCCGTACTGCAGGTTGCGCCGGATACCGGGGCTGGAGAAAGTGATTCGGAGGCCTTGGAAACCGCCCGGTTGGCGGCGCTTTTGCCGGCCGATGAAACCCAGCTGCTCTATAGCCTGTGCCTGCATGGTCGCAGCGAGCTGGGATTGGCGCCTGACGAGTACGCTGCGTTGACCATGGTGCTGCTTCGTCTGCTGGCGTTCAAGCCAACTGCCGGGCCGATGGAAAAAAAAAGCCTGAGACAAACACCTGATGCACCGCCGAGCGACACCCCCGGCCGCGTCCCGATGGCTCCACGCCTTGCCGACCAGGTGCAGTCTGTTCAAGAGTGCGCGAAGATGGAGCTGGAGCGGTCGGAAGCAGTTTCTGATCCGGGGAAAGTGGCCCAATCCCGAACCATGGTGCTTCCAGTCCGTATTCAGGAGGCGCCCGGCGCACGGGCAGAGCCACGGGCCGTCCATCAGGAATTCAACCACCAGGAGGTGGTGGATGGCGCTTCTGCGGGGGGTGACCTCGAAGGAGATTTCTGGCACGCGACGGTCAGTGCATTGATCGCTGTCGAGAGTATCGCGGCGCTGCCGCGGGAACTGGCGCTCCAATCGCAACTTGTGATGCGGGAGGGGGCAAAGTGGCTGCTTCGTGTTGAGCGTGAATCGCTCAATCAGGCGCTGGCGCGCGAGCGCCTGCAGGAAGCCCTGCAACATGCGGGCCACGAGGTGCAACTGCATGTGGAAACGGGCCGTGTCACTGACAGCCCGGCACGGCGCAATGCGGCGGCGGTGGCCCGGAGGCAGCGCGCTGCGGAGGCGGTGTTCCTGTCTGACCCCTTCGTGCAAGCCATGATGCAGGATTTTGGCGCGAAAATCGTGCCTGGCAGCATCAAGCCGCAATGATTCATCTATCACGATCCAACAAGGAAACCCATGTTCAATAAAGGACAGCTTGCCGGCCTCATGAAACAGGCGCAAGCCATGCAGGAAAATCTCAAGAAGGCCCAAAATGAGCTGGCCGATATGGAAGTCGAGGGCGAATCGGGGGCTGGTCTGGTCAAGGTGCTCATGACATGCAAACATGATGTTAAACGCGTCACCATCGATCCCAGCCTGCTCGCGGATGACAAGGACATGCTCGAGGATCTCGTGGCGGCGGCGTTCAACGCAGCAGTTCGTAAGGCGGCCGAGACCGAGCAGGAGAAAATGGGCAAGCTCACGGCGGGCATGCCGGGCCTGCCTGGTGGCATGAAGTTCCCCTTCTGAGACAGTCGTCCAGGTGTCCGACACCCACGCGCTCGACGCCTTGGTTCAGGCGCTTCGCCGTCTGCCGGGTGTCGGGGTGAAGTCCGCCTCCCGCATGGCATTTCATCTGCTCCAGCATGATCGTGAAGCCTTGCGGGTACTTGCCAGTCACTTGCTGGATGCCGATGCACGCATCCGGCATTGCGCGTTGTGCCACACATTCACTGAATCGCAGGTCTGTGCCACCTGTCTCGATCCTGGACGCGACGCCACGCAGTTGTGTGTGGTGGAAACACCAGCCGATCAGGCGGCGGTCGAACGCACTTTGGCATTCCGAGGCCTGTACTTCGTGCTGATGGGCAAGCTCAGTCCGCTCGATGGAATCGGCCCGAAGGAGATCGGGCTCCAGAAACTGTTTGACCGGGCGACGGACGGCATGGTCCAGGAAGTGATTCTTGCCACCAATTTCACGGCGGAAGGGGAGGCCACGGCGCACGTGATCGGTGAGGCGCTTCGCTCCCGCGGGCTGAGGGTTACACGGCTGGCACGGGGCGTACCGGCAGGCAGTGAGCTCGAATATGTGGACTTGGGAACCATAGCCCATGCGCTCGTGGATCGTCACTGAGGCAGGTCGTGCGTCATGCCGGAGACGATGCCTGGATGATGGAAAAGTATGATGCATCGACGCCATAGAGGCACATATGCAAGTCAATCGATAAGGTGACCCATGACAACAGGATTGCACGTCGCGCGCTTCACGGTGGCTTACTGGTGTGTGCTGGTTGCCGCGCTGCTCCCCATTGGCTGCGCGGCGCTGGCGAAGTGGGGAGCGTTTCCTCTGGGCCGGAGCGAAGGCAGGTTCGATAACGCCCGTCCAAGGGAATGGCTGGCGCAGCAGAGTGGCTGGCGGGCGCGGGCGAACGCGGCGCAAGCCAACAGCTTCGAGGCCTTGCCATTTTTCATTGGCGCGGTCGTCATTGCGCACCAGCTGGGCGCGAATCAGACGTCGGTGGACCTGCTGGCGCTTTTCTTCATACTGCTTCGCCTGCTGTTCATCATGATGTATGTGGCGAATCTGGCAACGATCCGCTCGGCTGTCTGGGCCCTCGCACTCGGGGTGAATGTCGCCATCCTTTTTTCCGGGTATCGCTAAGCTGCGGGACGCGCATCGGGTTGACGTGCGCGTAAACCCGCACGGGAAGTTCCGGATGCGGCGCCTCGGCTGCCCGGCTACGCTCACCGGCAGAAAATATGAGCAGGCGAGGGTGGCGATGAATTCCTGGATGGCGCCCGGACGGCGTTTGTTTGGCGTGGCGGCGACATGCATGGCTGCTGGACTGGCGTGGCCAGTGCTGCGAGCCCAGCCCCGGCAAATCGCGACAAAGGTTTCTATCGCGGTGGGCGGCCGGTCGAGCCTGTATTACCTTCCGCTGGCGCTCGCCGAACACCTGGGCTATTTCAAGGCCGAGGGGCTTGACGTATCGATCACCGATTTCCCCGGAGGGGGCCGGGCATTGAAGGCGCTCGTGGCGGGCGAGGTGGATGTGGTCAGTGGCGCATATGAGCACACGATCGCCCAGCAAGCCAGAGGTCTGGCCTATCAATCCATCGTTCTCTTGGGACGCGCGCCGCAGATCACAGTCGGGGTGTCCACACGATCGATGCCGAAATGGGGTTCGCTGGCTGATCTGCGGGGGCGACGCATAGGGGTGTCGTCACACGAGTCGTCTACCCACATGGTGGCAAGGCTGCTGCTGCGCGGCGCGGGCCTGGTGGATGCCGACCTGAGCTACGTGGAGGTAGGCACGTCCCGCGAGGCGCTGGCCGCGCTGCGCGAGGCACGTATCGATGCGATCAGCAATGTCGAACCGGTCATGACCATGCTGGAACTCCGGGGTGATATCAGGGTCGTGGCGGATACCCGGACTCTCAAGGGGACGCAATCGCTGTTTGGGGGGCCCATGCCATCTGCTTGCCTGTATGCGCCGGTGACGTTCATTCAGCGCAATCCGGTGATTTGCCAAGCCCTGGCCAACGCGATCGTTCGGGCATTGAAGTGGTTGCGAACCGCTGGGCCGAGCGATCTCATCCAGGTGATGCCGCGAGGCGATCAGCTTGGTGATGCGGGTCTCTATCTCGCGGCATTCGAAAGGATTGCCGAGGCGTTTTCCAATGATGGCCTCATGCCGGAGGAAGGGCCACGCACTGCGCTGCGTGCTTTGGCGGCGGTGGATCCCGCGTTGCGCGCCGATCGCATCGACCTGGCTGCCACGTATAGCAACCGGTATGCCCGCATCGCAAAAGCCAGGCTGCGGGCGTAGGCCCGCAGTTCAGCGTCGGGTGTTGCGTGCCACCTTGGTGGCTTTCTGGCTGACCGGGCGTGGCGGTGTTTTGCGAAGCGCTGCAGAACGGCGACGGGCGCCTCCCGTCTTGGAGGCGATCCGGGTTCCATGGGAGGGAAGAAACATGACGATGGCCTGGCCGTGCTTGAGGGCGGCGTTCGCACTCAGCTTGTTCCATTGCGCCACGGTTTCGGCGCCCACCCCGAAACGTTGCGCGAGCTTGGTCACGGAGTCGCCCTTGCGGGCACGGACCACCGTCCGCCGCAGCACCACCTCAGGCGCCAGTGCAACCTGCCCGTGATCGGCCACACTGGGCGCGACATCTGCGTCGAGCCGTCCTGAACGAGGCACCAGCAGCGAAGAGCCGGCCTTGATCAGCATGCGGGGTGGAATATTGTTGACGCTGCGTAGTTCGCTCTCGTTCATGCCGACGCGCCGGGCGGCGTCGGCAGGCTTGAGCGTGGCGGGGGCCACCCAGGCCGTCCAGCTGGCGAGCTGTCCCTTATAGGCGTCCAGGTTGCGCTGAAATACGGCCGCATTGTCCCAGGGCAGAAGGATCTGTGGTGTCCCGGCTGCCAGAATCACGGGCTTGTTGACCGAGGGATTGAGTGCCTTGAAATCCTCGGGCGCGACCTCCGCCAGGCGCGCGGCCAGCGCGACGTCGATGTCCCGCGTGATGGGCACGGTTTGAAAATAGGGATGGTTCTCGATGAGCGGCAGCTTGGCCGAGAACGCGTCGGGTGAGGAGATGAGGTTCTTGACAGCCTGCAGTTTTGGCACGTAATAGCGTGTTTCCGCGGGCATGTTCAGTTCGCTGTAACTCAGGCCCAGACCCGCCGCCTTGTTGCGTGCCAGCGCCCGGCTCACGCTGCCTTCGCCCCAGTTGTAGGCTGCCAGCGCGAGTTGCCAGTCACCAAACATATCGTAGAGTTTCTGCAGATAGTCCAGGGCGGCGCGGGTCGATTCCAGCACATCGCGGCGGTCGTCACGAAACGCATTCTGCTTGAGCTCGAAATGCCTGCCAGTCGCCGGCATGAATTGCCACATCCCCGCCGCCCTGGCGCTGGAGACGGCTTGCGGGTTGAAGGCGCTTTCAATGAACGGCAGCAAGGCCAGCTCTGTGGGCATGTTGCGTCGCTCCAGCTCCTCCACAATGTGAAAAAGGTATTTGCGCGAGCGTTCGGTCATGCGCAGCATGTAGTCAGGCCGCGTGGCATACCACTGCTCGCGGTCCTGTACAAGTTCGCCCGAGAGGTCGGGCATGGCGAATCCGCGACGAATCCGCTCCCAAAGATCCGCGGGAGGCTGCAGCGTCGTGACTTTCTGGGACGAGATCGATTCCAGCGCAAGCGGCTGCATGGGCCCGGTGGGACGCAGCGCATGGGGTGGCGGGCGCAGGCCCGTGTCACCTGTTTCCCGCGAATTCTGCGTTGCACCCGCCGTAGCGGCGGCATTGACGGGCTTGCTCGTGGTGGCGACCCCGGATCGAGGCGCATTGCCATTGGTGGCGCATCCGGCGAGAACGAGCAGGCCGGCCAGACACAGAACTTTGAGGCGGCGTGGGAAGATCATTTGAATTCGTTTTTCCATTGACGCAGTGCCGCAAATTCCGCGACCTCGCCATGGGGAGCGGGGTGCCAGCGCCGGATCGCTTGCCGGACCGTGTCTTCGCGAGTGCGCAGGAAGGGGTTGATGCGCCGTTCCAGCCCGATGGTGGTGGGCAACGTGGGCTGGCCTTGTGCGCGCAGGGACTGGCAGACGGTGTCGTGACGGATCAGGTCGAGATTGTCAGGCTCCACGGCAAGGGCGAAGGCCAGGTTCGACAGGGTGTATTCATGAGCGCAGCACACGCGCGTGTCCGCCGGCAAAGCGGCGAGTGTGTCGAGCGAAGCCAGCATTTCCGCGGGCGTGCCTTCGAACAGACGGCCGCAGCCGCCGGAAAACAGCGTGTCACCACAGAAAAGCAGAGGCGCGCCATCGACGGCCGGGCAGAACCAGGCAATGTGTCCGGCCGTGTGGCCGGGCACATCGAGCACCGTCCACGGAAGGCCGAGCAGCGCGATGACGTCGCCCCCGTGGTGAGGGACGCTGGGGCCGGGGATGGCGTCGCGGGCCGGGCCGTGGACCGTGGCCCCGGTGGCCGCGCGCAACGCCTGCACGCCGCCGGTGTGATCGGCATGGTGGTGCGTGACTAGAATGGCCTCGAGCTGCAGGCCCAGTTCATCCAGGGCCTTTTTCACCGGCAGGACATCGCCCGGGTCCACGGCGAGCGCGCGTTGTCCATTGTGCAGCAGCCAGATGTAGTTGTCGGTAAAGGCAGGCAGCGAAACGATGTTCATGGAGGCTTGAATTATAGGAAGCGCAACAGGTCTGCACGACTGGTTCCAGACGCCGCCTGGCCAGTATCTTCTCGCATGGGAGCGTGCGCGTTTCGAAGCGGCTGTGACCGATGTCTTCGGCTACCACGCACTCCAGCTGGGCTTGCCGGAACTCGACGCGCTGAGCGCCAACCGCATGCCACACCGCTGGCTGGCAACGGACGTGGCGGGGGCGGCCACGCCGTCCAGCGACCCAGTGGATGGCCACACCGGGGCGAGAACAACGCCGCCGAGGCTGGCGTTGCGGACGGACTTTGCCGCCCTTCCATTTCCCGCGGAAAGCCTGGACCTTGTGGTGTTGCCGCACACACTGGAACTCAATGCCGATCCACATGCCACCTTGCGGGAGGTGGCGCGGGTGCTGATGCACGAAGGGCGTGTGGTGATTTGTGGTCTGAATCCCGCCAGCTTGTGGGGTTTTCGGCAATGGCGAGCGCACCTGTGCCAGCGGCTCGGTTTTGGCGAGCTGTACTTGCCCGCCACAGGCGATTTCAT
>JAEWVY010000326.1 GCA_023396625.1 Pseudomonadota bacterium
GGGCAACAGCATGCAGTAGTTCAGGGCGTGCAGGAAACGCGATTCGGAGATCCACCGGCGCTCCTGCACGAGCTCGCGGTGCATGAGGGCGATCTGCCCCGCCGGGCCGCCGAAGCTGAGAAAACCCAGCCGCAGCCAGAAGCGCAGGGCCTCGCCGAACGGCACGGCGCGGGGCGCGGGCTCGGTCGTCATGGTGGGCAGCGGCTCATCAGCCGCGGTCGAACTTGAACACCGCCGTGGCGGCGCGCAGGTTGGGCAGGACGCGGACTTCGCGGCCCTGCTGCAATCCGAAGCTGTCGATCACGCGCAGGTGGTTCTTGCGCGCCAGGTCGGTGAAATCGGCGTGTGTGCCGACGCGGATGTTGGGCGTGTCGTACCACTGGTAGGGCAGGCGGCGCGTCACCGGCATGCGGCCGGCCAGGACGCGCAGGCGATTGGGCCAGTGGGCGAAGTTGGGAAAGGCGACGACCCCGATGCGCCCCACGCGCGCGGTCTCGCGCAGCATGGTCTCGGCGTTGCGCAGGTGCTGCAGGGTGTCGATCTGCAGCACCACGTCGAAGGACTGGTCGCCGAACATCGACAGGCCGTCCTCCAGGTTGAGCTGGATGACGTTGACGCCGCGGCGCACGCAGGCGAGCACGTTGGCGTCGTCGAATTCGATGCCGTAGCCGTGGCACGCGCGCTCGTGCCGCAGCAGGTCCAGCAGCGCGCCGTCGCCGCAACCCAGGTCCAGCACGCGCGCGCCCTGTGGCACGAGGCGGGCGATGGACCGCATGATCTGGAGATCGCTCATGCGCTGCTTCCTCCCACGGAGTCCATCCCCTCGAAATACGCGCGCACCACGCCCAGGTAGCGCGGGTCGTCGAGCAGAAAGGCGTCGTGGCCGTGCGGCGCGTCGATTTCGGCGTAGCTCACGTCGCGCCGGTTGTCGAGCAGGGCCTTGACGATCTCGCGGCTGCGCGCGGGCGAAAACCGCCAGTCCGTGGTGAAGCTCACCAGCAGGAAGCGCGCGCGGGCCGCCGCCAGCGCCGCGCCGAGATGGCCGCCGTGGGCGCGCGCCGGGTCGAAGTAGTCCAGGGCGCGGGTGATCAGCAGGTAGGTGTTGGCGTCGAAATACTCGCTGAACTTGTCGCCCTGGTAGCGCAGGTAGCTCTCGATCTGGAATTCGATGTCCTGCGTCGAATACCTGTAGCCGGTCAGGCTGCCGGCCACCGCGTTGCGCAGCTGCCGCCCGAATTTCTCGTTCATCACGTCGTCCGAGAGGTAGGTGATGTGGCCGATCATGCGGGCGATGCGCAGGCCCCGGCGCGGGATGGTGCCGTGTTCGCGGTAGTGGCCGGCATGGAAGTCCGGGTCGGTCACGATGGCGCGGCGCGCCACTTCGTTGAAGGCGATGTTTTCCGCGGTGAGGTTGGGCGCGCTGGCCACCACCACCGCGTGCCGCACCCGCTGCGGAAACTGCAGCGTCCACGACAGCGCCTGCATGCCGCCCAGGCTGCCGCCCATCACCGCCGCGAGCTGGTCGATGCCCAGCGCGTCGAGCAGCCGCGCCTGGGCATTCACCCAGTCCTCGACCGTGACGACCGGGAAATCCGCGCCCCAGGTGCGGCCGGTGGCCGGATGGATGTCCTTCGGCCCCGTCGAGCCGAAGCATGAGCCCAGGTTGTTGACGCCGATGACGAAGAAACGGTCGGTGTCGACCGGTTTGCCGGGGCCGACCATGTTGTCCCACCAGCCTTCGCTTTTTTCCTGCCCTTCGTAGACGCCGGCCACGTGGTGCGACGCATTGAGGGCGTGGCAGATCAGCACGGCGTTCGAGCGGTCGGCGTTCAGCGCGCCATAGGTCTCGTAGGCCAGGGAATAGTCGCAAATCGACGCGCCACTCTGCAGCGGCAGGGGGGCGGCGAACTTCATCGACTGCGGTGTGGCGATCAAGGTCATGGCAACAAAAAACCCGGTGACGCCAAAGAAGCGGAACCGGGTTGCGGATTCCCTCTTTAGCTGTTTTCGGAACTCCAGGGTTCCGGCGCCCGCAAGCTGGAGCAAATCGGCGCACGGGACGAGTATAAGTCCACATGGGTCGACGAGCACAAGGAGGGCCAATATGTCAGAGCTGTATGGATCCGATGCCTACGCGCCGCGCGAGGTGGCGCAGCGCGTGGAAACCGTGGGCGTGGCCAAGGCCCGTCTGCCGCTGCTGCCCCTGCTGATGCTCGGGGTGCTGGCGGGGGGCTTTGTGGGACTGGGCGCCCTGTTCTTCGTGATCGTGAAGTCCGATCCGGCGCTAGGTTTCGCGGCGGGTCAGGTGCTGGGCGGCCTGGTGTTCTCGCTGGGGCTGCTGTTGGTGGTGGTGGCGGGCGCGGAGTTGTTCACGGGCAACAACCTGCTGGCCATGGCCTGGGCCGACGGCAAGATCACGACGGCGGAGGTGTTGCGCAACTGGACGCTGGTCTGCGTGGCCAACTTTGCCGGCGCGGCAGGGCTGGCGGTGTTGGTGTTTCTCAGCGGACACACCGGGATGGGCGGGGGCGCGATCGGCCGCGTCGTGGTCAGGATCGCCCTGGCCAAGCAGGAGTTGTCCCTGGGGCAGGCGTTCTTTCGCGGGCTGCTGTGCAATGTGCTGGTGTGCATGGCGGTGTGGATGGCCATGGCCGGGCGCAGCGTGGTGGACAAGGGCGTGGCCATCGTGTTTCCGATCAGCGCCTTTGTGGCCGCGGGTTTCGAGCACAGCATCGCCAACATGTACCTGATGCCGCTGGCCATGCTGGTCCAGCAATCGGCGGGACTGGACGCCGGGCAGGCCGCGGTGACCTGGACCGGCATCGCCGGCAATCTGCTGCCGGTGATTGCCGGCAACCTGGTCGGGGGCAGTGTGCTGGTGGGGCTGACCTACCATGTGATCTACCGCCGGGGCGCACCGCCTGTGTAGGCGTTGTGCACGGGGCAGGTCATTTCCAGACCGGCAATGCCGCGATGCCCAGCACGGCAAAGATGCCGGCCGACGTGAAGTGCACGACCCGGATCGGCACCAGGGTGGTGATCCGGTCGCCGAGCCAGACGACGGGGGCATTGGCCAGCATCATGCCCAGCGTGGTGCCCGCGACCACCCAGGCCCAGGCCTGGTATTGCGCGGCGAGCATGACGGTGGCGACCTGTGTCTTGTCGCCCATTTCGGCCATGAAGAAAGCCAGTGCCGTGGTGCCAAACACGCCCAGTCCCGGGGCGGCGTTGCGCGTGGCTTCGCTCTCCTCCAGCTGGTCGGGCAGCAGCATCCACGCGGCCATGGCGATGAAGGAACCACCCAGGACCCAGCGCAGCACGTCCGGTCCGAGGAACGAGGTGACCCAGGCGCCAAGCGCGCCGGCCAGCGCGTGGTTGGCCAAGGTGGCGGCGAGGATGCCCAGCACGATGGGCCAGGGCTGGCGAAAACGCGCGGCCAGCACCAGGGCCAGCAGTTGGGTCTTGTCACCCATTTCAGCGAGCGCGACGATGCCGGTGGAGATGAGGAGGGCTTCCATCGCCGGCATGCTAACCGACGCTTTCGCGTCCTGGCCGGGCTGCCCTGGCCCGCCTGGGCGGGCCGGACGCGCGAGCCGGCGAAAAAGACGGCCGGGAAGGTATATCACAGTGCGGGGATGCGCGGTTGAATATCCGGCCGCCCGGTTTATGGCGCATAATGGCCGCGTGTTGCCTTAGCCGGTGGCACATGATTGCGGTGTTTTGGTCGGTTTTGCGTCTTGAGAATTCTTCATTGGTTTGTTGATTGCGCTAGCGGACTCCATCGCGTTTTTCGAGTATTTACAGGAGTCCTTCATGGGCAACAAACTTTACGTGGGCAATCTGCCCTATTCCTTCCGTGACGAAGACATGCAACAGGCGTTCAGCCAGTTCGGCAGCGTGTCCAGCGCCAAGGTCATGATGGAGCGCGACACCGGCCGCTCCAAAGGGTTCGGTTTCGTCGAAATGGGCAGCGATGCCGAGGCGCAGGCCGCCATCCGCGGCATGAATGGACAGAACGTCGGCGGCCGTGATCTGGTGGTCAACGAAGCGCGCCCGATGGAGGCCCGCCCACCCCGTAGCGGTGGCTACGGCGGGGGCTATGGCGGCGGCCGCAGTGGCGGCGGCGGTTATGGTGGTGGACGCGGTTCTTATTGAACCTGTTGTCTCCGGCGGCGTCCAGGCGCCATCCGGAAACCCAAAAAAGGCCCGAAAGGGCCTTTTTTTATATCCCGCACCGACTATTCCCCGCATGCCCCTGAAAAAACACTTGCGCGTTTTTCATTTGTCTGGCACATAATTTATTGGCGCGGGAAGAAAATCGACCCGCGTCCGGCATGCGGTGAGCAAGACACTTTCGCTTTTTTCCAGTGTGTTCAGGGCAGGTGAATGCGTTTTCGGGGCTCCATCGCTTTTTTCACGTGTTTTTAGGAGTCCCATTCATGGGCAACAAACTCTATGTGGGCAATTTGCCCTATTCGGTTCGCGACAGCGATCTCGAGCAGGCTTTCAGCCAGTTCGGCGCGGTGACCAGTGCCAAGGTCATGATGGAGCGCGATACCGGGCGCTCCAAAGGTTTTGGCTTTGTCGAAATGGGCAGCGATGCCGAGGCGCAGGCCGCCA
>JAEWVY010000346.1 GCA_023396625.1 Pseudomonadota bacterium
GTCTGGGGGACGCAGCCGTCCCGGTTAACCCCAATTCGCCCGGCAGCGTATTCGTTCAGCGTGCGACGCCGTTGGCGTCGGCCACGGCCAGTGCCGTCATGTTGATCACGCGCCGCACCGTGGCCGAGGGGGTGAGCACGTGGGCATTGGCGGCCGCGCCTAGCAGGATGGGGCCGACCGTGACGCCATGCCCTCCCGTGACCTTGAGCACGTTGAACAGAATGTTGGCCGCGTCCAGGCTGGGGCAGATCAGGATGTTCGCCTCGCCGCCCAGCGTGGTGTCCATCAGGGAGGCGCGGCGGACGTCTTCCGACAGGGCCGCATCGCCCTGCAGCTCCCCGTCGCATTCGACGTCGGGCGCCAGGGCGGCGAAAAGATCGCGTGCCAGGCGCATCTTGCGGGCGGTGGCCCGGTTGGAGGAACCGTAATTGGAGTGCGACAGAAAGGCCACCTTGGGCGGCAGACCGAAGCGGCGCACTTCCTCGGCCGCCATCTGGGCAATCTCCGCCAGCTCCTCGGCCGACGGGTCTTCGTTGACGAAGGTGTCCGCGATGAACAGGGTGTGCTTTTCCAGCATCAGGGCGTTGAGTGTGGCGAGTGCCGAGGCGCCCCGCTTGAGGCCGATGATGTCGCGGATGTGGTCCAGATGCACATCGAAGCGGCCCACCAGACCGCACAGCAGGCCATCGGCATCGCCGAGCCGGACCATCAGCGCGGCGATGGTGGTGGTGGAGCGGCGCACGGCGGCCTTGGCGGCCTCCGGCGTGACGCCACGGCGGCCCATGAGCTGATGGTAGGTTTCCCAGTACTGGCGAAAGCGTGGGTCGTCCTCGGGGTTGACGCAGTCCACGTCCCGGCCCAGCTTCAGCCGCAGGCCCGCCTTGGCGATGCGTGCCTCGATCACCGCCGGACGGCCGATGAGGATGGGGCGCGCCAGGCCGTCCTCGATCACCATCTGGGCCGCGCGCAGCACGCGCTCGTCCTCGCCCTCGGCATAGGCGATCCGCTTGGCGGCGGGCGGGGCGGCGCGGGCGGCGTCGAACACGGGCTGCATCAGCATGCCGGTCGAATAGACGAAACGCGTGAGGCTCTGGCGGTAGGCCTCCATGTCGCGGATCGGGCGCGTGGCCACGCCCGAATCCGCTGCCGCCTGGGCCACGGCCGGCGCAATGCGCAGGATCAGGCGCGAATCAAACGGCGTGGGGATCAGGTAGTCCGTGCCGAACACCAGTTCCTTGCCGGCGTAGGCATTGGCCACTTCCTCGCTGATGTCGGCCTTGGCCAGGTCGGCGATCTGGCGCACGCAGGCCAGCTTCATGGCCTCGGTGATCTTGGTGGCGCCGCAGTCCAGCGCGCCGCGGAAGATGTAGGGGAAGCACAGCACGTTGTTGACCTGGTTGGGGTAGTCCGAACGGCCAGTGGCGATGATGCAGTCCGGGCGCACGGCCTTGGCCAGCTCAGGGCGGATCTCGGGTTCGGGGTTGGCCAGCGCCAGGATGATGGGCTTGTCGGCCATGGTCCTGACCATGTCCTGCGTCAGCACGCCGGCGGTGGAGCAGCCCAGGAACACGTCGGCGCCCTTGACGATGTCGGCCAGGGTGCGCAGGTCGGTCTTCTGGGCGAAGCGCGCCTTGGATTCGTCGTAGCCGCCAGGGCGGCCCTCGTAGATCACGCCCTTGGAGTCGCAGGCGAACACGTTCTCCACGCGTACACCCAGACCCACCATCACGCCCAGGCAGGCCAGGGCTGCGGCACCCGCACCGGAGACCGCGACCTTCACGTCTTCGATGCGCTTGCCGACCAGTTCCAGACCATTGAGCAGCGCGGCGCTGGAGATGATGGCCGTGCCGTGCTGGTCGTCGTGGAACACGGGGATGTTCATGCGCTCGCGCAGCTTCTTCTCGATGTAGAAGCACTCGGGCGCCTTGATGTCCTCCAGGTTCACGCCGCCCAGCGTGGGCTCCATGGCGGCGATGATGTCCACCAGCTTGTCCGGATCGTGCTCGTCCAGTTCGATGTCGAACACGTCCACGCCCGCGAATTTCTTGAACAGGCAGCCCTTGCCTTCCATCACCGGTTTGCCCGCCAGCGGCCCGATGTTGCCCAGGCCCAGCACGGCCGTGCCGTTGGTGATGACGCCCACCAGGTTGCCGCGCGAGGTGTATTCGGCCGCCAGCGTCGGGTCGGCCTGGATGTCCAGGCAGGGGTAGGCCACGCCGGGCGAATAGGCCAGCGACAGGTCACGCTGGTTGGACAGGGGCTTGGTGGCGTGGACCGAGATCTTGCCGCGCACGGGCAGGCGGTGGTAGTCGCGCGCCGCGTCGCGCAGGGCCAGTTCGGCGGGGGAAAGGGGGGCGGTCATGGGGGGCTCCGGGTTGCTGTCGTTGTGCGTTACTTTATTCCTAAACCCGAAGGGCCCTTCCGTGGCCGGGCCAGGGCTTTGCCGGAGTGGCCGCGGACCTGGGCGAGGCCATCGGCGGCCGAAATGGCCGTCGGCCGCGCTGGAGGGCTCAGCCCAGCAGATCGCTGAGGCAGCGCGCGATCACCTTGGTCGCGCGGCGCAGGTCCTCCAGCTCCAGCCGCTCGTCGGCGCGCTTGGCATGGGATTCGAGCACGGTGCGCGGGCCGGCGCCGTAGATCACGCCGGGAATGCCACGTTCGCAGAACAGCCGCACGTCCGTGTAGAGAGGGGTGCCCACGGCCGGGATGTCTTCGCCGAACACGGCTTTCCCATGCTTCTGGATGGCGTCCACCAGAGCCTGGTTGCCCGGCAGCGGCTTCATCGCATGGGCCAGCAGGATGCGCTTGACGTCCACGGTGATGCCGGGGTAGCGTGCCGCGGCCTCCTGGATGACCCGGCGCAGCGCGGCCTCGACTTCCACCGGGTTTTCCTCCGGGATCATGCGGCGGTCCAGCTTGAGGCGCACGCGGCCCGGAATCACGTTGGTGTTGGTGCCGCCCTCGATCCACCCGACGTTCAGGTAGGGGTGGGTGATGCCCTCGACCCCGGAACGGACTTGCTTGTACAGGGTGTTCTGGGCGTACAGCGCGTCGAGAATGCCCACCGTCGCCTGCAAGGCATCCACGCCCGAGTCGGGGATGGCCGCATGGGCCATTTTGCCGTGCACGGTCACTTCCAGCTGCAGGCAGCCGTTGTGTGCCGTCACGACCTGGTAGCTGAAGCCCGCGGCGATCATCAGGTCGGGGTGGACGATCTGGTGCCGCAGGAGCCAACCGGGCCCGAGTTCACCGCCAAACTCCTCGTCGTAGGTGAACAGCAGCTCGACGCTGCCGGCCTTGGGCTTGGCCACGGCTTCCAGTGCCCGAACGGCAAAGGTGTAGGTGGAGAAATCGCTCTTGCTCACGGCCGCGGCACGGCCGTAGATCCGGCCGCCGTCGATGTCCCCGCCGTAAGGGTCGTGGGTCCAGCCTTCGCCGGGGGGCACCACATCGCCGTGGGCGTTGAGCAGCACGGTCCGCCCGGGGCCGTAGGATCGGCGCACTACCAGATTGGTGATGCTCTCCAGGCCTGCCGCGCGGACCTCGGCCTCGGGCACGGGGTGTTTCTCGGCCTCCAGGCCAAATGCGTGCAGCAGCGCGGCGGTCCGTTCGGCGTGGGGGGCGTTGTTGCCCGGTGGCGTGTCGGTGGGGACACGGATCAGCTCCTGAAGAAAGCGCACTTGTTCATCGAAATGCGCGTCAATCCAGGCATCGAGTCGTTCGTGGAGAGGCATGGGAAGTCGTTCCGTGAAGATCAGGATTCGGTGGCCAGCTGGTCCAGCAGACAGGAAAAGGCGTCCACCGCCAGTTGCATGTCGTCGCTGGTGGTGCTTTCCAGCGGGTTGTGGCTGATGCCGGCGTTCTGGCCTCGCACGAACAGCATGGCCTGGGGCAGGATCTGGTGCAGTTTCATGGCATCGTGGCCAGCACCGCTGGGCAGGTGGAACAGGGGCACGCCCAGGGCTTGCACCGCCCGCTCCCAGCGGGCCTGCCAGGCGGGCGCGCTGGGAGCGGCGGCGACACGCATGGTTTCGTCGAGAGTGTGGCGCAGCTGGCGCCGGTCGCAGATCTCGGCGAGCGAGGCCAGCACGTCGCGCACCAGGGCGTCGCGCTGGGCGTCGTTCGGTGCCCGCAGGTCCAGGGTGAACCGGCAGCGCCCGGGCACGACGTTGGTGGAGCCGTTGGGCACCAGGACCTGCCCCACGGTGGCGACGGAATCACGATCCGCTGCCGCCCGTTTTTCCGCGGCGAGGATCAGCTCGGCCACCGCGGCGGCGGCATCGCGGCGCCGGTTCATGGGGGTGGTGCCCGCGTGACTGGCCATGCCGATGACTTCACCTGCGCAGCGCACGCTGCCGTTGATCGAGGTCACGATGCCCAGCGGCAGGTTCAGTTCATTGAGCACGGGTCCCTGCTCAATATGAACTTCGACGAAGCCGAGATAGCGGGACGGGTCCCGCCGCAGCCTGGGGATGTCCTCCACGCACAGCCCCGCGTGCCGCATCGTCTCGCGCAGCGTCAGGCCCTCCGCGTCCTGCAGATCCAGCCACTGGGGCGCGAAATCCCCGACCAGTGCGCTCGACCCCAGGAAGGTGGTCGCGTAGCGTTGACCCTCTTCCTCGGAAAAGGCCACCACTTCGACGGCGAAGGGCAGGCGGCGCTTGCGGCGCGACAGCTCGCGCACACAGGCCATGGGCACGAAGATGCCCAGCCGGCCATCGTATTTGCCGCCGTTGCGCACCGTGTCGAAGTGCGATCCGGTCAGCAGTGCCCGGGCGTTCTCCCGGTCTGCGTGGTAGCGGCCCACCACGTTGCCCACGGCGTCGATTTCCACTTCGTCGAAACCGCAGTCGCGCATCCAGTGGCTGATCCGCTGCGCGCAGGCCCGGTGCGCCTCCGTCAGGTAAGTCACCGTGAGCTGGCCATTTTCGGCGAAGCCCGGATCGCTGTGCTGCGCCAGCCTTTCCTGCCAGTCCCACACGTCGTTGCCCAGCGTGGGTTCGACGCCGAACTTGTCATTCAACCGGATCTCGGCAATCCGGTGGATCTGGCGCAGGCATTCCTGCAGTTCCGCGTCGGGGTGGTCCTGCAGGCGCCGCTCGAAGCTGGCGATGATGGCCTGGCGGGACAGGCCATTGCCGCGCGGGCCGCGCACCGCCAGGATGAACGGCCAGCCAAAACGGGCGTTGTATTCGGCGTTGAGCTGCTGGATGCGCTCGAACTCCGCCGGGGTGCAGTCGGTCAGGCCCGCCTGGCGCTGTTCGTGGGTGGACTCGGTGGTCAGGGTCCGGCTGACCATGGCCTTGCCCGCGAGTTCCGGGTGGGCGCGAACCAGGGCCAGCTGCGCGTCACGACCGGCTTGCGCGAGCACCTGCGTCATCACGTGCTTGAGGTGGGGGAGGGACGCGAACGGACGGGCGGCCAGGGCCCGTTCCACGATCCAGGGGCTGTGCTCGTACAGACCGTCGAGCATCCGCGCGGCTTCGGCGGCGGGGGCGGCATTGAGCTGCGAAAGGGTCAGGGTCATGGTGGGGCTCAGGCGGCGTCGCGGAAGGGGTGGACCTGCTGCCAGTGGCGCGCGATGTCGATGCGGCGGCAGACCCAGACGTGCTCGTGGCGGGCGATGTGGTCCAGGAAGCGTTGCAGCGCGACGATGCGGCCGGGGCGGCCGAGCAGGCGGCAGTGCATGCCCACACTCAGCATCTTCGGCCGGTTTTCGCCGTCTGGATCACCTTCGGCGTAGAGCGCGTCGAAGCTGTCGCGCAGGTAGGTGAAGAAGTCATCGGCTTGGGAAAAGCCCTGGGGCAGGGCAAACCGCATGTCGTTCGTGTCCAGTGTGTAGGGGACCACCAGACGCGGCACGACGGTGCCGTCGGTCTTGCGGACTTTCATCCAGAAAGGCAGGTCGTCACCGTAGTAGTCGCTGTCGTATTCGAAGCCGCCGAAGTCGGCGACCAGGCGGCGGGTGTTGGGGCTGTCGCGGCCCGTGTACCAGCCCAGGGGGCGTTCACCGGTGAGGTCGAGGATGGCCTGCACGCCCCGGCGCATGTGCTCGCGCTCGGTCGCTTCATCGACGGCCTGGTAACTGATCCAGCGCCAGCCGTGGCAGGCAATTTCGTGGCCCAGCGCTTTGAAAGCGGCGGTGACTTCGGGGTGGCGTTGCAGGGCCATGCCCACGCCAAACACCGTCAGTGGCAGCCCCCGGCGCTCGAACTCGCGCAGGATGCGCCAGACGCCTGCACGGGAGCCGTACTCGTAGAGGCTCTCCATGCTCATGTGCCGGTCCGGGTAACTGGCCGGACTGGCCATCTCCGACAGGAACTGTTCGGAGCCCGGGTCCCCGTGCAGCGTGGCGTTTTCCCCGCCTTCCTCGTAGTTCAGCACGAATTGCACCGCGAGGCGGGCGCCGCCGGGCCATTGGGCATGCACCGGGCGGCGGCCGTGGCCGACCAGGTCGCGGGGGTAGGGGGCGGTGGCGTCGTAAGTCGCTGGCTTCATGACAGGGCAAGGGAAATGTCGTGGGTGGGGACCTTGCGGTCGAAGGTCAGGCTGGCCTCGACGTGGGCCAGGTGTTCGGTCATCAGGCGCACGGCGAGGGCCTCGTCCCTCGCCGCCAGCGCGGCCACGATGGCGCCGTGCTCCTCGCTGGAGTGCTCCGCGGCGCTGTGGGTCTGGTACATCAGCGTGATGAGGGCGCAGCGCGAGATCAGTTCCCCGAGCAGTTGGGCGAGCACGGTGTTGCCCATCAGCTCGGCCATGCGGACATGGAAATCACCGAGCAGGCTGGTGCGGTCCGCCACGTCCTCGCGTTCGACGGCCTGCCGCTCCCGCGCGACGTGGTCTTCGAGCGCCTGAATTTTTTGAGGCGTGACCTCGCGCACGAAGGCGCGTGTCATTTCCGTCTCCAGCATGCGGCGCACGGCAAACACCTGACGCGCCTCGTCTGTCGAAGGGGCCGCCACGAAGGCGCCGCGCGCGGGCTCCATGCGGACGAGTCGGTTTTGCGCCAGCTGAAACAGCGCCTGACGCACCAGTGTGCGCGAGACGCCGAAATGGTCGGCGAGCTTCTGCTCGGCGAGCTTGCTGCCAGGCTGCAGGCGGTGCTCGACGATGGCCCGGGTCAGCGCCCCGACGATGGCGCCCGTGCTGGTTGCTTCCATGCCGCCATGATAGAAGGAAATCCGAAAAGTGTATACACTTTAGTGGACCAAATTCGGCAGTCATGAAAAAGCGAGGATGTCATGGGATTGAGCACACATGTTCTGGACACCATGCATGGCACGCCAGCCGCCGGCATGACGGTGGCGCTCTATGTCACGAACGGCCCGGAGGCGGTGCTGGTCAAGCGTTTCGTGCTCAACGCCGACGGCCGCAATCCCGACGGGCCGCTGTATGACAACGCCAGTCTTCGCGTGGGCACCTATCGCCTGGTGTTCGACGTGACGGGTTATTTCAAGGCACGCGGCGTGGCGCTGCCGGAACCCAATTTCCTGAATCAGGTCAGCCTGGATTTCGGCGTGGCGCGCACCGACGAGCACTACCACGTGCCCCTGCTCGTGAGCCCCTGGAGCTACGCGACCTACCGAGGCTCCTGAGGCGTGGACGCTTGTTCAGTCCTGTCCCTCGGTCAGGGTATCGAGCTGGAAGTGGCCCCCCTTGTCCCACAGCCAGGTGTCGGTGTAAGTCACCCGGCCCAGGCGGGCGGGGGAGGGGAACGGCGCGGCGCGGCGCACCGTCTGCTCGATTTCGGCGATCACTTCGGGCGCATGGCGTGGCGCGCGCAGCCAGCGCGTGGACACGATCTGGCCCTGGCGGTCGACGTCCACCTGAAATACGCCGACGGCGTAGAGCATGGGGGGCAGGCGGCCTTTGTAGATCCGGTGGGCATTGAGTTCGTAGAGGTGGCCCGCCGCGTCGCGGCGGTAGTCCCGCGCGCTGGTGGCGT
>JAEWVY010000375.1 GCA_023396625.1 Pseudomonadota bacterium
GCGCCACACTGGTGGTGGCCAACCTGCAATACTCGGGGATCGTGTTTTCGGCCTTGTTCGGCCTGCTGCTGTTCGGCGACCGG
This sequence comes from Pseudomonadota bacterium, assembly GCA_023396625.1. Lineage (GTDB taxonomy): Bacteria > Pseudomonadota > Gammaproteobacteria > Burkholderiales > Burkholderiaceae_C > JAEWVY01. Next base: position 84 of record JAEWVY010000375.1, read on the forward strand.
ATCCCGCTGATCGGCTGGGCCGGCATGGCTCTCATCATTGCCAGCGGCATCACCGCCACCGCCCTGCGTTCACGCGCCCTGCCCAACCCGCCCGCCGAGGAGCACTGACCATGGCCATCCCCTACACCACCCTCATCTCCGTCGAGCAACTCCAGGCCCTGCGGGCCAGCGGCACCCCGCTGATGGTGTTCGACTGCAGCTTCGAGCTGACGGACCCCGCCGCGGCGGACCGGCTCTACGCCCAGGCCCGCATCGCCGGGGCCGTGCAAGCCCACCTGGACCGTCATCTGAGCGCGACCCGTGCGGCCGACGCCATCAACGGCGGGCGGCATCCGCTGCCCAGACGCGAACTTTTCGCCACCTGGCTTGCCGAAACCGGGTTTTCCAACGCCATGCAAGCCGTCGTCTACGACCGCCAGGGCGCCAACTACTGCGGGCGCCTGTGGTGGATGCTCAAGTGGGCTGGTCACGAAGCTGTGGCCGTGCTCGACGGCGGCCTGCAGGCCTGGGAAGCGGCTGGCGGCGACATCGAAAGCGGCCCGCCCGCCGCCCGCGCCCCGGGGCACTTCAGCCTGTCGGCCGAAAAAGCACGCCTCGCGACCACCGCCGACGTGGCCGCCAACCTGGGCCGCCCGGCGCAGACCCTGGTGGACGCACGCGCCGCGCCCCGTTTCCGGGGTGAGGTGGAGCCCCTGGACCCCGTCGCCGGCCACATTCCGGGCGCACTGAACCGCCCATTTTCCAGCAACCTCGACACCGACGGCCGATTCAAACCCGCCGACGTGCTGCGCGCAGAATTCGAGGCCTTGCTGGGCCAGCGCGATCCGTCAACGGTGGTGCACCACTGCGGCAGCGGTGTCAGCGCGGTACCCAATCTGCTGGCCATGGAAGTCGCCGGCCTGGGCCGCGGCAAGCTGTACGCCGGCAGCTGGAGCGAGTGGTGCCAAACGCCCGACCTTCCCTGCGCGCAAGGTTGAAACCATGAACCGTCCCGCCTACCCCCTGCCTCCCGAGGTGCAGGCCGCCTTGCGCGAGGGTGACCAGATCCTGGCCATCCGCCGCCTGCGCGAGTCGACCGGCCTGGGACTGAAGGAAGCCAAGGAACTCGTCGATCAACACGTGCGGCGCGAGCCGGTCGCGCCGGGCGCCTTCGACGTGCCCGCGGCGGCGACAGACACGCTCCCGGAAAACGTCCTCGCGGTCTTGCAGCAAGGCAGCAAGCTCGAGGCCATTCGTCTGCTGCGCGAAGCCGGCGGGCTGAGTCTGAAGAAAGCGAAAGAAGCCGTCGAGTCGCACGCGCGAAACGCCACGGCACGCCCGGACAAGCTGTCCCCGGGCGAGGTCCCCAGGTCGACCATCGGCCTGTGGGTCGCTGCCGCCCTCGTGGCCCTTGCCGTCGGTTACTACCTCCTGAGCCGCTCGGGCTAGGGCTCACCCGGTAACATCGGTCGGTGCCGCGCCCACCGGAGCGGCCTGAACCACGGATCACCACCATGAAAGCCCCTGAACTGCTGCTGCCCGCCGGCTCGCTGGCCAAGATGCGCGCCGCCTATGACTTCGGTGCCGACGCGGTGTATGCGGGCCAGCCACGCTATTCGCTGCGTGCGCGCAACAACGAATTCAGGCTGGAGCAGCTCGGCGAGGGCATCGCGCAGGCCCATGCCCGCGGCAAGAAATTCTTCATGACCAGCAACCTGCTGCCGCACAACGACAAGGTCCGCACCTACCTGCGCGACATCGAGCCGGTGGTGGCCATGCGGCCCGACGGCCTGATCATGGCCGACCCCGGCCTCATCATGATGGTGCTCGAGCGCATGCACGGGGGCCATTGGCCGGTGGTGCCAATCCACCTCTCGGTCCAGGCCAACACCGTGAACTACATGGCCGTGAAGTTCTGGCAGAAAGTGGGCGTGCAGCGCATCATCCTGTCACGCGAACTGAGCCTGGACGAGATCGAGAAAATCCGTCAGGAGTGCCCGGACATCGAACTCGAGGTCTTCGTGCACGGCGCGCTGTGCATCGCCTATTCGGGCCGGTGCCTGCTCTCGGGCTATTTCAACCGGCGCGACCCCAACCAGGGCACCTGCACCAACGCCTGCCGCTGGAACTACGCGCCGCAGGCCGGCAACGAGGAAAACGACGCCGGCGAAGTGCAGCCGGCCCGGATCGAGAGCGATTTCAGTTTCACCGGGGCCATGGAAGAGGCCGAGCAGGCGTTCTCAGCTTGCGGCGGCAGCCCGCGCCACCCGCTGGCCGACCGCGTGTACCTGCTGGAGGAAAAGGAACGGCCCGGCCAGCTCATGCCTGTCATGGAAGACGAGCACGGCACCTACATCATGAACAGCAAGGACCTGCGTGCCGTCGAGCACGTGGAGCGGCTGGTGAAAATCGGCGTCGACTCGCTCAAGGTCGAAGGCCGCACCAAAAGTCAGTACTATGTCTCGCGCACGGCGCAGACCTACCGCCGGGCGATCGACGACGCGGTGGCCGGGCGGCCGTTCAACCCGGCGCTCCTCTCCGAACTCGAGGGCCTGGCCAACCGGGGCTACACCGCGGGCTTCCTCGAACGCCGCCCGAGCCAGGACCATCAGAACTACGAAACCGGCAGCTCGGAAGCCCGCCGCAGCCAGTTCGTGGGCGAAGTGAAATCAACCCGCGACGGCTGGGCCGAGGTGGAAAC
>JAEWVY010000395.1 GCA_023396625.1 Pseudomonadota bacterium
GGGCTGCACTTGGCTTTGCATGGCGAATACGACTTGGTGATCCTGGACGTGATGTTGCCGGAGCTGGATGGCTGGCAGGTGCTGGCATCACTGCGGCGGCGTGGGCTGGAAATGCCGGTGCTGTTTCTGACCGCCCGCGATCAGGTGGAAGACCGTGTGAAGGGGCTGGAGTTGGGAGCCGACGATTACCTGGTCAAACCGTTTTCTTTTGCCGAGCTATTGGCCCGCGTGCGCACCATCCTGCGGCGTGGACGAGGCGGCGGACTGGACAGCAATGTCCTGCGCGTGGCCGATCTGGAGCTGGACTTGCTGCGCCGCCGCGTCACGCGAGGCGGAAAGCGCATTGACCTGACGGCCAAGGAGTTCGGTTTGCTGGAATTGCTGATGCGCCGTCAAGGCGAAGTGCTGCCGCGCTCATTGATCGCCTCGCAGGTGTGGGACATGAATTTCGACTCCGACACCAATGTCATCGAAGTGGCCATGCGCCGACTGCGGTTGAAGGTTGACGATGGACAGTCAGTCAAACTGATCCAGACCGTGCGGGGCATGGGCTATGTGCTGGAAGCAGCGCAGGAACCTTGAATGTTGAGCCGCTTATTGCTTTCCCGTTTATCACTGACCCGCCGTCTGAGCCTGTTCTTCACCCTGGTGGCCGCCAGTGTGGTGCTGGGATTGGGCGGGCTGTTCATGACGGCGGCGGACCGTCATTTCATCGAGCTAGATCGCAGCGTACTGCAAGACAAGCGACACCTCATCGACGACATTCTGGCCAGCGCCAATTCTGCCGAGGACCTGCGTTGGCGGCTCTCCGAAGCGCTCAACCATCATCACGGGCTGTTCGCACGGGTGACCACTCCGACAGGCCAGACCCTGTTTCAGACCGAGGGCTTTCCGGAACCGGATCGCTGGCTGTTGCCCGAGCACGAAACGTTCCTTCATGCCTTGACGAGGGGGCAGCACGGACAGCGGCAATACCGCACCCAGCAGGTCCGTGCCCAGGCGCAGTTCGCGCCCGAGTCCCCACTGGTGATCACACTGGCCATGGATACGATTCACCATCGGCATTTTCTGGATGATCTGCTGCGCACCTTTGCGGTGTATGCCCTGGCCGCCATTCTGGCCAGCGGGCTGCTCGGATGGGCCGCCGTCCACTACGGTCTGGCCCCCCTGCGCGCGATCAAAGCGCATGCGGTTGCAGTGACAGCGCAACGCTTGCAGGCGTGCATGCCGGTGCAGGCCGTCCCTGCGGAAATGGCCGATCTGGCTCAGACACTCAATCAGATGCTGGAGCGTCTGCAGGACGACTTTCGTCGCTTGTCGGAGTTTGCTTCGGATTTGGCCCATGAGTTGCGCACCCCGATCAGCAACATGCTGACGCAGACCCAGGTGACCCTGGCGACCCCGCGCGAGAACGCCGCCTACCGTGACATCCTGGCCTCCAATGCTGAGGAGTTGCAGCGCCTGGCCCGCATGGTGGCTGACATGCTGTTTCTGGCTAAAACCGAACGGGGTGTGGATCTGCCGCACAAGGAACGCTTCATGGCGGCCGATGAAGCCCAGGCTTTGCTCGACTTCTACGAGGCGGTGGCAGACGACAAAGGCATCCGCCTCACGGTGCAGGGCAACGGCAGCATCGAGGGGGATCGCCTGATGTTCCGCCGCGCGTTGAGCAACCTGCTTTCGAATGCGCTACGCCATGCCCCGGCAGGTAGCCACGTCCGGATCATGGTGGCTGAGCGGCCAGCCGGCACCGAGGTTTCTGTGGAGAACACTGGTGAAGACATTGATCCCGAGGTGCTACCGCGACTGTTTGACCGCTTCTACCGCGCCGACCCCGCGCGCGCGCATCCCATCTCCGATGGCGCTGGGCTGGGCTTGGCCATCACCAAGGCGATTGTCGAGGCTCATGGTGGTCGAGCCAGTGTGAAGTCTGCGCAAGGCGTCACGTGCTTTTCCCTGGTTTTTCCACACTCGGGCGAATGATGTTTTTCACACACTTTTTGGATTAAACGTTGAGAAGCAGCCAAGCAGCCTCGGTCTCTCTGCGAGTGACAAGCCCCGGCAGTACTTTCCCACCGCCATAGACCCAGCGCCGCAGCTCCCTTGCGGCGGCAGCCCAGTCCCGCTGGTTGACGCGCCGTCGCAGCGTCGACGTCTGTAATCGCCCGACGCCGAGGTTGAATGTGAAATCCACGATGGCAGCGAGCCTGCTTTCGGGCTCGGTGGCCAGCACCGGGCAGAAGCGCAGCGTGGCGGCGAGCGCCGATTGCAGGTCGCGCGCCAGATAGACCTCGGCTTCGGCTTCGGTGATTGGCGAGTGCTTCGGATCGCAAAGATGGCCGTATCCAATTGTCCAGAAACCGGCGGGGCACACGTAGGCGATGGCGGTGATTTCAGCGCCGCGCTTCACTTTGCGCTCGAACCCTTCGAAATGTTTGGCCAGCTCGATACTGTGTGTTGTTGAAGGTTGCCGTCGCCGAGCTTCCCGACAGCGCATCCGACCACGCGCCGTTCCACGTTGCTTGGTCGAAAACGAGATTCACGCGGGCGAACAGGTCTCCAGCGACCAGGGCGCTGGAGACGTGACTCCCCAAGGGATATTCGTGCGTCAGTGCCCGCGTGAAACTGATCTCGCCACTGATCTGCACATCCCGCACCACGGCCATGTCCTCGATGCGGTGCTCGATGGTCACGGGCTGGCTGTAGCCCGACACGTTGATGAAGGTGACGGTGCCCGCTTCCAGATCGGTGGAGTACCCGGTGTTGATCACCGCTCCGTCGTGGCCGACGACGCGCACGCGCGACAGGCGCACTCGAGCGCAGTTGATGGTCTGGCCGTTGCTGACCGAGGTCGTGATCTTGCCGGTGTGGCCCACCACGGCGAAGCCACCCGGGCGAAAGATAGGCACGCGCCCATCGCTGGGCAGGCGCACCGGATCGATGCCAAGCAAATCAGCGTCCAGCGGCAGATAGCTGTAGGCCACAGCGCTGTAGCGCACGCTGGATGCAGCCACTGGCTCGGGTCGGAAGATCTTGCCGTCCGTGCCCACCCGGTCGGCGGCGTACCAAGGCTGGCTCTCGTTCCCTGCCGCCGTGACCATCGTTCCGAAGCGAACGCGCACCAGACCGGTCTCGTAGTCGACGCTGCCGCTGATGCCGGTTGCCTCGATCTTGCCGTCAATTCCGGCCGTCACGTTTTGCGTGCCACCAACCGCGCGGGCATACTGGATCGACAGCGACCCAGGACGAAGCGGTGCCGCGCCAGTTCGGAACACGAACTCGCTGGAGATGTTCTCGCCGACCGTGGTCACGCAACTGGCTCGCGTGATCGCGTTGTTCGTGCCCGCCGTCCAGGACGTCAGCGCCACGTCCCCGGACAGGTAGTTGATCGTGCCGCGCGTGACCCAGCCACTGGTGGTGAACTCCCGCAGGGTGCCCTGGCCGTTGTCGCCCCAAGGCTGCGCGCCACTGATGGAGAGAAGCACCGTGCCCGTCACCACCTGGGCATTCACCCCCGGCACCAGCTTGAAGGCCGGTAGGAACTGGAACGTCTCGGTCTGGTTGCTGGTCGAGCCCGCGCTGTTGTAGCGCAGCTTGACGTAGCCGGACTCGTCGTTGGGGTACAGCGATGGCGCATCCACGTAGGCAATGCCGCCGTAGTTCAATCGCCACCGACCGGTGCCGTTGATGGCGACTGCGGTGTAGACCGGGCGTGGGATACGGATCGAGACATCTGGATTGAAGGTCACCTGACCGGTTGCGTAGTTGACGGTGCCAATCGAGATTCCGTTCAGCACTACACCGCCGTTCCCGTCATCTCGGGCGATCTGGGTGGGGTCGCGCCAGATCGAGACGGCGATGCCCATCTCCTGCAATTGAGCGAAGGTGTACGCGCCGAGAACCGCCTCGTCGGTGAACGTGTTCCACTCGACTTCGAGCGAGCCCGGTTCAATGGCCCCCAAGGTCGCGGTGACTGGCAGCGTCCCCACACCATTGCGGGAGGGGTGAGCGAACGAGTCCTCCTGCTTCGGGCCTGCGACGTAGCTCACAGTGAGTTGCGTGCCCACCGCTGGCAGCACATTGGGCGCGAAGTCCACGCGGTTCTGCGCAACGCTCAGACTGCCAGTGGCAGCACCCGACAGCACGCCCGACGTGGCTGCCGTTGCCGTCTTTGTGCCGCCGTACTCCCAGGACACGGTGAGCGACCCGGGTTGCACCGCCGTCCCTGCAGGTGGGTTCAATGCTAGGCTTTGGGCGGCCTTCAGGGTGGTGGACGGCTGCTGCGTCTCCTGCGTCGGCACGTTCCAGGTCAGCACGAGCGAACTGCCGACGTCGGGCAATGCGCCCAAGGTGACGACGAACGCGCCGGTGTTCCGGTTGAAGGTGCCCGCGCCGTAGCTGGCGTCCAGGCCCTTGAGGGAGCCGTTGCCACTGTCGGAAAGCACATACCAGCGCCCTTGGGCCATGTAGCTGATCGACAGCGTGCCGGGCTGCGGCACCGGGTTGACCGTACCCACGTAGGACTGGCTGCGCGACTCGGGCGTGACCGGGATCTCCGAGCTTTGCGGCGCACGCAAAATCTGCGCGGCAGGCGTGTAGGTGACCGCTTTCGCGTTCGACATCGTCCCCGAGTTCAGGGTCAGGATGCCGTTGGCGTAATCGATGGTTCCGACCGTCCCGCTGGCGGTTTTGAGCAGGCCTGCGTCGTCAAAGATCGTGATGCCGTCCGTTCCGATGGTCAGTGACCCTGGCAAGCAACCGCCCGGCAGATTGAATTTGATGCTGGTCGTCCATGCGTGGCTGGCCGTGTAGCTCACCGCGACGGCCCCTGGTACTGGCAGTCCTGCTGCCGCATACGGCGGCACGAAGGAAATGGGCGTCTCGGTCTGCGCGCTCGGCACCACCTGCGTGTAGATCGAGGTGCCCTTGATCGTGAAGTCGCCGACGGCGGCGGCCTGCGTCAGCGGTACTACCCCGACGTAGGTTCCGGCGTCCGCCACGACCGTGTCGCGCGTCTTGGTGCTATTCGCGGCGCGAGTGAACGTCCGCGTCGCGGGCGAGCCTGTGAAGTCGTAGCGCAGGGCGTCGCTGATGTCGACCGTGACGATGCTGGCCTTGTAGTCCTTGTCACCGTCGTAGGTGAAGGTGCGCTCGACGACAGACACCGAGGTGGCCCGGACGTACTGCTCCTTCTGGGTGCCCAGCCCCTCGTTCTCGATCAAGACCAGCGTCTGGCCGACATTGGTAACGGTGTCGGTGGTGCGCTGGAAAAGCTGAATGACGCGCTGGCCTGCGATGTGGTTCTCGAACAGGTAGCCCGCCCACTCGGGGCCCTTGTTGAGGTAGGCCTCGATGCGGACTTGCGCCTGCTCGCGGGTGTCGAAGGTCTTCTCGGTGCTGAACAGGGTGACGCTGACACGGGCATCCTGCGGCGGCTCGGCCACGATCACATTGGCACCGAAGTAGGTGTCGGTGTCGTCGGTCTGCACCGAGACGAAGGACTTGCGCAGGTTGACCCGGCCTCCGGCGCGGTCCAGTTCCGAGATGTCAGGGAAGATGGCGTTCGAGACACCATCGGCAATGGTGTTGCCCCTGGGCGCGCCACCGCCCTCGGGCACGTCCGCCATCACGGCGGACTTCAGCAGTTTCACGTCGCCGGATTGGATCGGCATTTCAGATCTCCAGGAATCGAAGGGTCAGGCGATAGAAATCGGAATCGGCCCGCGCCGGAATACCCAGCACGGGTTCGGCTTCGATGGCCGTTTCTGCGTGGCGGAAGGCCACGGTGAACGTGCGGCCATCGTTGAGGCTCAGGACGAAGCGGCCTGTGGCATTGCCGACGGGAATTGCCGCCCACGCACGCAGCTGCTCGACCGTGGCGCGCGTGACCCAGGCCATATCGGGTGCGCCCACCAGCGTGATGGGACGACCGGCTTGCCGGGTGGCAGACTGGATCAGCAAGGCTCCGGTGATGAGGTAGGACGTGGACGCCACAGCGGGCGACCATGCGTGCTCATCACTCCACAGCAAATCGTCAGGCAATGGCAAAGCCACCCCGGCATCGAGGTTCGTCAGTTGCATCGGGAATCCTTCAGGCAGAGAAACAGGAGCGCACGGTCAAGCCGTGCGGGCGCGGGCGGCGTCCAGCAGTTGCAGCAGACGAGACTCGTCTCGTGCGTCGACGGTGGCGTTCACCTTCTGCTGCCCCGAGGACAGTTCCACGCGCACCGTGCGGCTGGGCCCGGCATCGCTGGCCAGCACCGGTCGGGCCAACCGCGAGCCACTTGGCTGCACCAGCCCACCCGTGGCGAAGCCCTGGACGCCCGTGAGCGCCCGACCAGCCAGGGCTTGCGCCGGGGCGGACAAGTTATTGATTGCCTCGAAGAAGCCAGCGCCGTAGCGGGAAACGGCATCCTTGTTCACGACAAACTCGCCCGGCGTGAGCATCGCCGGGACGGTATCGGACTTGGCCATACCGCCGCGCCGGTAGAACTCGCCCTGGTTCTGCTCCATGTAGTCGATCAGCTCGCGCTCCAGGTCTTTGCCCCAGAGCAGCGGCTGGGCCATCGCCTGCCGCCACGTCTGCTTGATACGTTCCAGGTTCTGGCGCTCGTTGCCGGTGAGCGTCTTGCGGCTGATGAAGTCCTCCAGCGCACGCCGATCCTGCTGCGCCTGCTTGCCGTAGCTCTCCATCGTCTTGCTGCGCATGTCCAGACTGACCGAGGCACCGTAGTTCCACTGCAGCCAGCCCGTGTACTCGTTCATCCCTTGCAGGCCGAGGTCGATCATCTTCAGAGCTTCGACCGCCTCCCGGTTCTTCTTCGGGACTATCGGTTTGCCATCGGGATCGGTACCTTGGGGGCGACCGTTGCCAAAGGCCTGCACGCGGCCGCCGACGGCGAATCGGGCCACACCGTTGGCCAGCCGGGAGAGCGCACCGCCGCCGTACTTCTGCACCGCGGCCTTGCGAATCACGAAGGCACCGGCCTCCAAGGTGCGCGGCACCGTGTCGTGGTGGCCCGAGCCGGGAACCGATCCGCCGCTCATTCGGGGAAAGGCTGGGGCAACAGCACCGCCGTCAGCAAAGCGGCGCACGCCACTGCCCACCAACCCACCAGTGGCGTTTGCCTCCACCTTGCGCACGTAGATCGTGTGCGTGCTTGAGGTGTTGGCCCCGTTGAGACTCATGATTTCGGCGCGGGCCGCATCGGCGTTGGTGCTGACCTGATGCCGGGACTCGGTCTGGATACGATCCAGCGCCTTGATCATCCCCTCGACGTTGGTGATCGCGGCCTGCGCCTTCTCGGTCGCCACCTTCAGTTCGAACTGCGAGTTCTGGTCGGCGTAGGTCTTGAGCTTGTCCAGCGCCTCTTTGGCCTTGGACACGTCGGCATCGACAGGCAGGGTCTTGCCTTCCTTCAGCAGCTGCTCGTACTGCTGCAGCTTCTTCTCTGCCTCCTGCAAGTCGGCCTGAATCTTGAGCAGGTACTCCTTCTCGGCGATGGCCTTGTCGAGATCGGCGATGGCTTTGTCGAAGCGGGTCGTGTCGGCATCCAGCGTGACCTTCAGACCGTCTTTCAGCTTGGCCGTGATCTGGTCGATCTGGCTTTCGGTCTGGGTGAGGGTCTGCTGGATCTGGTCGCGCGCGGTCAATGCCGACTGCGCGGCGGTCTGGTGCGCCTTGGCTTCTGCATCCAGGGTCTTGTTGAGAATCTCTTCCGATTCCCGGATGCGCTGGATGGCTTGATTGACGCCATCCTTGCTCTGTGCGATCTGTGCGTCGGCATCCTTGGTCTTCTGGGCCAGTTCGACGCGCAACGCGTCTGCTTGGCGCATCAGGGCTTCGGCTTGCGCATATTCCTGCTTGCGGTAGGCATCGCGGGACTGCGATTCCAGTTGGGTGACCTGCGAAACCGCCTGCTCGGACTGCTTGCGGGCGTCCTCACCGCGCTTGGCTTCACTGGTTTGCGAGCTGGCCACCTGCGAGGCCAAGTCCATCGCCTTCTGGGCCAGTTGCCGCGCCTGCTCGAACTCGCCATTGGCCAGCGCCTCGCGGGCCTTCCCCTGGTACTCGGCGATCTGACGCTTGCGGTCTTCCGTGGCCTCGAAGTCGGTCATGCCCTGACGACGGATGTCGCGGACACGTTCCTCGGTCGTCATCGAGAGCTGGCGCTTCTCCTCCTCGATGCGTTTGATCTCGGCCAGATGCCGGTTGGCCTCGGCGTTGAGCGCGTCGATGTGCTGCCGGTACTCGGCCAGCGCCTGCGTCATCGTCTGGCGCTTGGTGGCCAGGATGTCGTTTTCGACCCGCTGGACGTTGGCGCGGCGCTCTTCTTCCGTCTGACCCTGGCGGCGGGCCGACTCGATCCGGGCTTTCGACTCATCGTCAATGAGTTTTAGCGTGTCGGTCGTGGACTGCCGCCGCAGCGTGGTCTGCTGCGTGAGGGCATCCGTCAGCAGCTGCGTCGACTTGGTGATCAGCGCCGCTTCGGACTGCTTGGATGTCTCCAGCGCCGACTGTTCCTGCTGGTAGCGCGCCTTGACCGCTTCGATCTGCCGCAGCAGGTTGGCCTCAACGATGGACGTCAGGCCCTTGTAGGCCTCGGCCATTTTGGCGGTGGCGTCGTTGACCGTCTGATTGGCCTTGCCGACGGCCTGCTCAACCTCACCAAGGCGGGATTTCAGCTTCTCCAGAGCGCTGTGGACGGCCTCAATGCCGCGACCGACCGCTTCCTGCGTGCCCTGGCGCACAGCCTCCAGACGCTTGGCGATTTCCTCGGCGGCGGTAGCGGCGGTGTTCATCGCACCCTTGGCAGCATCCGCCCCCTTGGTCGCGTCGGCATACATCTGCGCGAAGATCTGGTTCATCTCGGCGAGACGGGCCTCGTGGCGCTTGGTGGCCTCTGCAATCGTGTCCGACGTGAAGATGGCGGCGAAGGCTTCCCAGCGGTAGCGCAGCTGCTCAACCGCCTTGACCAGCATCTCGACCATGAAGATGCCCGCCTTGCGGACGATCTCGAATTTCTCCGACAACCAAGTCCCGATCTCCCAGCCGACCAGGAACGCGCCCAGCACGGCGAACGCCGTCTTGAGCACGCCGACGCTGGCTACGGCGGCCGACACCGACAGATTCGCCGTCGTCCACGCCGCAGCGGTGGCGCTGGCGGCTGTGACGGCCGCCGCACCGGCGGTCTGCCACGCCGTGATCAGCGCCGGGATCAGGCGGTAGATCAGCACGGCCATCATGTTCCAGGCGTCGGCGATCTGAACGATATCCTGCACCTTGCCAGCGACCCAGCTGATCGACAGGAAGGCCAGCAACTGCGTCTTGGCCGTCCCCACCTGATCGCCGAAGGCTGACATCCCGGCCTTAACCTCAGCTATTCCGGCGGCAGCCTTCGCTCCAGCGGTCTTGGCGGTGGTCGACAGCTCACCGAGACTGCGCTCGGCCGACGTGATGGCACGTTTGAGCCCATCGTCGGCCCCTTCGAGCGCGACGAGGATGGAAATTCGCTTGGCCATGAATCAATCCACCGTGCTGATCTGCTTCTCGACCGCCGCCGCCAGACGCGGGATACGACCCGCGACCAAGCGCTCGACATCGAGGCGCTTCCTGAGCGCAACCTTGGGCACCAGGACGGCAATCGGGATGTCCGCGCCGCGTTTGAGGCGCTTGATGCCCTCGGCCTTGCGGTAGCGGCGCTTGAAGCCCGCCAGAGGCCGGTCGTGCTCTTTGATGTTCTCGGCCATCAGGACGATGTTTCCCTTCGCGTTCTTGATGAAATAGGCATTGCCGCCGCGCATCAGCTCGGCCACCTGCGCCTTGAAGCGCTTGCGGCCAACCCGACCGTTCAGTGGAATCAGCATCCGCCCGGCAATCTGGCCGCCGGTCTCGTGCATCCCCGACCACGGAATGCGCGAGCCCACGTAGAGCGCTGGCAATCGGTTCGGGTCTTTGTCCAGCACCTTGGCGCTGAAGCCCTTGAGGAAGGACTTCTTGACCACGGCCATCTGGCTGGCGACGTGGCTGCGCACGTCCTGCTTGAGTTCGACTGCCTCGCTGGCAATCGCCCGAGACACCGCCTTCTTGACCTTGTCGCGGAACTCGCCGCCCCAACGGCGCAATTGCGCCTGGGCGGCTGCGCTATCGATCTGGACGGAAATGCGCATGGTGATCAGGCACGGTCGGTGGCCTTGTCAGTAAGTCGGTCGAGGGTTTGGTCGAGGTGGCGGGGATCGCTGCGCGTGCCGATGGCAATCACGGACAGCAACCGCGCATCGCGGGCTGCATCGGTGCGCGCCGTCGCTGCGACGAAGCCGCGCACCTGCGCCAACGTGTAGTCGAGGATGTCTGGCAGGCGGTGGCCGTGCTCGATCAGGTGCTGGACGGCATCGAACCAGCCGCCACCTTCACGATGGGCGGCAGCTTCACTTGGCCAAACAGGCCGTCGAGCTTCGGCATCACCGTCCGGGTAAAAAAATCGGCGTTCACCTCGATCACCTTGGCCGCCTGCAGGATGGCCTCGTCGGCAGCCAGTTCGTCGACCCACGCCCGAGGCTTGCCGACGGCAATGGCGATGGCCGACAACAGGTCATCACCACGCTCGCCGAACAGCGCCAGCCAGTCGATGTTGGAGGCAGTGAGCTGCTGCATCACCGGCGAGATCGCCCGCAAAAAGCCGGGCATCTGCCCCACCTTCAGCGGTTTGATGGCCAGCGGCTCACCGTCGATCACCAGTTCGACCGCCTGCGGAATGAGGGTGTCCAGATCACTCATGGCGGCACCCATCACAGTTGCACGATGCGGCCGAACTGGCCGAGCACCGCGTCGAAGGGCTTGGTGGTGTCGGCCAGCAGCGATCCCTCCAGCTCGAACTTGTTGTACTCGTCCGAGATGAAGGAGATTTCCTTCAGCGGATCGAAGGCCACGCGGTAGAGCTCGACCAGCACCTTGGCATTGCCCTGGGCCGTGTTGATGCCTTCGAGCCGCAGGAAGCGCTCGGGCAGCGCCTGCGTGAAGATGCCGATCTCGGTGGCCACGCCGTAGGCGTAACTGGCCTTGAACGGCGCAGTGAAGCCGGTGGTATCCAGAAACTGGAGGGCACCGAAGTCGGGATCAGCCGTGTAGTTCGTGCCCAAGACCAGGGTCGCGGGCGTGCCTGCCGAATCCACCACGACCAAGGACGACACTTTCGGGTGGGCAAGGAAATAGCGGTCGCCCGCAATCGGCGTGGCACCGCCCACCGGCTCGGCGGTGACCGTTCCCGGCGTGCCGACGACGTGGTTGCCGTAGAGAGCCAGCGCAAGGTTCTCCTTGGTGAATTCCTCGATGGTGAGGTTCACGGTGGCGGACTTCTGCTTGACCATCCGGTGATCCAGCGAGCGCTGGCCGGTCTGGCTCTCGTAGTGCTCCAGGACGTCGGTCTTGAGGGAGAGCTTCAGCTCGGCGACGTTGCCGGGCGAGCGCACTTCGATGGGAAGACCGTCGGTGTCGCGCTTGCCGAGAAAGACGCGGCCTTGAAAACTGGCATAGGTGCTCATTGCTTGGGTTCCTTGCGTTGGAGGGGTTTGGGTTCGGGAATGGGTTCAGCGGTTGGGGCGGTCGGCTCCGGCGTGGCGATGTCGTGCGAGATCAACCAGTCGGCTGATGTCGCGTCGCTCTCGATCCGGTCACCGACGCCATAGGTCTTGCCCGCGTGGGTGTGCGGGCGTGTCAGAACAAGCTGGGTCATAGGGGTCATCCAAGGGTTGAAAGGTCATTGGCCAGCGTCCGGTACGTGATGCGGTAACGCGCCGGGAGCGCCACGGCCACCGCATCGGCGTCCTCGACTTCCCACTCGCTCTCCTGTTCCCGGATGCCCAGCGCCAACCCACCAAACGTGCCATCCGCGAACAGAGCGGCGTGCGCGGCGGTGAGCAGGCGGTCGGCATCGGTTTCGGGAGACGCGGGTGGAACGGCCCGAGCCAGAGCCACGACGCGAACGGTCAATTCGCGTGTGACGCGGTCGTTGGCGCGCTCAGTGATGGACTCCGACTCGGGAAACACCGCGAGCGCCGGGCAAAGTTCGCGGCTGATGGCCACCGTGGGCGACCGGTGCAGCGTGGCCCCGAGCCCTTCGACTGCGGGACGGGCAGCCGCCATCACCGCCAGCAGAATCCGCTCGCGGATGGAGTTGTCTGCCATGGGTTTACAGCCGGGTGAGCTTGGCGCGGATCTCGGAGCCGTCACCCACGGCCCGGATGTCTCGCACCTGGAAGGACGTGCCACCGATTTCGACGACTTCGCGGGCAACAAGCCCCCCGAACGCCGTGACCGGGTAGGTCATCTCGTAGTCGGTGCTCAAGGTCAGGCCGTCGAGAAGGGACTCATCCGGCGCGGCAAAGCCGACCTGATGCCGTTGCGATGGCGCACCGTTCGACGGATACCAAAGACACTCCTTCAGCAGACCAGAGTTTGCGGCCGACTCATAGATTTGGTCGATGAGGTTCATCACGCCACCGTCAGCTTCACCAGCACCCCAGGGCGATGGCACATCGGCAGCGGATTGGACTGCGTGTGCAGGTCGGTGCCCCGGGCGAACTTGCGCGGCTCCTGCTTGGCGTACAGCGGCTGGCCGACCGTGTTGACGGTCTCGTTGAAGTCCGCCGGTGCGAAGTAGGTGCCGAAGGTGTCGATGGTGCCCAACGGGAAGGCATGGGCCTCGCCAGCGGCGATGAAGCGGCGGGCAGTGCCGCTGGCATCGGTGGCCTGCCCCCGGTACTCCTCGAAAGTAATCCCGCCGTAGGTGAAGCCGCGACGCACGTCGTTGATGAGGATGGCCCCGTTCTGCCAGTTCTCGAAGGCCTTCTCGACCTTGGCATGACCGGTGAGCGCGGCGAAGAACTCCGGTGAGCACAGGCAGTGGACGCCGTTCATGAACTCGCCTTTGAGGTTCTCCTCGATGGTTGCCAGCACCGTGGTGCATTTGGCCTTGACGTTGGTGCCTGCCGTGCCCAGCTCGAAGGCCACCGCCTGTTGGGTGATATCGAAGGCATCGAACAGGTCGTAGAGCACCGAGCCGTCCGCGTCGAGGATCACGCCCTTGAGTGCGCCCATGCGCAGGTGCTCCAGCGTGATCGCATGCTTGTTGCGCATGGTTTCCAAATGGCGTGCGATCACGCCCGCGACCGTCTCGGTTTCCGTTTCCGAACCGAAGGCGCGGATGCCTTGCACTTCTTCGGGCAGCACGACGTCGTCGTGCGGAATGTGCGGCACCACGAAGGAGCGCAGCTTACGCTTGCCGCGCACGCCGACCGTGCCAGGCGAACCCGGCGGCAGCGTGGGCAGCAGGTTGAGCACGCCGTTCATTTCCTCGACGACGATCTGGCGCTGACGTACCGGCTTGGACGGCATCAGGTTCAGTTCTTCCAGACGCCCGTACCGGTTGGGCAGGATGTTGATGGCAGCGGTCAGCGCCGTCATCGAAAAGGCGGGATTGCTGAAGGGGTTGTTCATGGTCAAGCTCCTTGGCGGACGAGCACGCCCAGCGCCTTGAGCTGCGCAATGGCGGTGAGTTTTTCGGCGGTGGTGATGGCGTCGGGCCACGCGAGCGCGTGGTGGGCGACGATGGCGTGGCGCGCAACGACGAGACCGTCATCGCGGTCGATCAAGGTGGCGTCGCAGGTCTGCAGCAGCACGCCAGCGGCGACCTGCGAGCCATCCTCGGCGGAAGGGTCGATCTGTTTGAACTTCCCGGTGGCGGTAACGAGGCCGACGACCGTGCCCAGCGGCAGGTTCTGGCCCGATGCGACGGTGACACGGTCGCGCGAGTAAAGGTTTGAGGCTTCGTACTTGAGCAGGTCGCCCAGGTTCAGAAGTTCGGCAAGAGCGGGCATCTCAGATCTCCTTCTTGGTGGATTGCGCCGCGATCCGCTTGGCGGCGTCGATCAGCGGACTGGTGGCGGAAATACGCGCAGCATCGGCCGCCGAATCGGGTCGGATCAGGCTGGTGATTTCGGGACTGGCTTCGGCCTGTGCTGAGAGCAGTTGGCTGCGCACCTTGGCGGGCGAGGACTGGGCTTCGAGAAAGCCAGCGATCAGGTCAGTGCGCCCGGCCAGCGTGCAGGTCTGGGCGATTTCGACGGCGTCCGCCACGCTCAGCGCGGTGGCGGTGGCGGTGGCGGACGGTTGAGGATGACTGCCAGCAGGATCAGCAAGAGGCCGATCAGGAGCAGCGGGGTCGGTTCGATCATTCATGGAAGACTCCATCTGGTGGTTGCGAAGAAAGCCCGCTTGGCTGGCCGGAGCCACCTGAGTCGGGAGTGGGGAAAGCGATTGCGTGAGTTGCGTGAGCGCGTCGTCGAGACTGCCGACGGCATCGGCAAGACCGGTGGCGACGGCATCCGGGCCGAAGAACAGACCCGCTTCCGTGGCGCGCACGGTGTCCGCATCGAGGCCGCGATGGCGCGCGACCGTCTCGACGAACAGGTCATAGATGCGGTCCACCTCGGCCTTGAGGACGACGTGGGCTTCGTTGGAGATCGGTTCGTGCGGGTTGAGGTCGTTCTTGCGTTCGCCCGCGAACACGGCGGTGTAGCGAACGCCGTCCTGGGCGTCCTTCACCGACTGATCGACGTGCATGGCGATGACGCCGATCGAGCCGACGCCTCCGGTTCGCGCGACAAACACGCGGGTGGCGGCTGACGCCAGCGCATAGGCTGCAGAGAACGCCATGTCGTTGGCCACGGCCCAGACGGGCTTCACTTCCGACGCCGCGCGGATGCGGTCAGCCAGATCGAACACGCCGCCCGACTCGCCACCCGGCGAATCGATGTCGAGCAGGATCGCGGCGATCTCAGGGCTGGCCAGCGCCGCATCCAGTTGCGCGGCGATGCCGGTGTAGCTGGCGAGGCCCGATTCGGCTTCGATGCCCGAGGTTCGGCGCACCAGCGTGCCGTGGATCGGGATGACGGCGACCTTGCCGCTCGGAGGCCCGGGCGCGCGGGCCGCAGGCGTGTAACCCACGGGCGCGGCGAGGTCGGCGAGGCCGATGCGCGCACCGAGCACCGAAAGGATGACATCGAGTTTCGGGCGATGGATCGCCAGCGGCACGCCGAACAGGCGCGCCGCCAGATGAGGTAGCACGGTCATGGGAATCCTTGTGGAAGGCGGTCTGGCAGCCGTTCAGGAAGACGTTTGGCTGCCGGTGATGTCCGGCGCGTTGGCGCTGCGGTTGGGTTCGGCGCTGCCGCCGTCTTTGGACGTGTAGCGAGGGTCGGAGTCGAAGATCAAGCCGAGGTCGTCGGCGCGCTGGTTGTCGGCCGCAATCTCGCGGTCGACGTCTTCGGCGTCGTACCCATTGGCCGAGATGGCTTCCGAGCGGCTCATCAGGCCCGCGCGGATGGCCAGCAACATCGCCTTGAATTCCTTCTCCGGATCGACCCACTGCCAGCCCTGGGGAATCCACTTCACCTGCAGGTACTGGCGGCGACGCGCCGTCCCGCCACGCGCGAAGCCCGGCGCTTCGAGCGCACCAGCGAGCACGGCCTGCTTCATCCAGGCGGCCCAGACCGGGCGGCACATCTGATGTACCAGCACGCCGTGCTGCACCATCTCGCACCGACGCCGAAACTCCAGCATCCCGGCTCGGATGGACGAGTAGTTCACGCCCGTCAGATCGCCGGTCAGTTGCTCGTAGGTGATGCCGATGGCTGCGGCGACGGCCCGGAACTGCGTGCGCAGGAACTCGCCATACGAGCCGCCGACGTCGGCCGGGTCGGAGAACTTGATGTCCTCGCCGGGCTCCAGAATCTGCAGTGTTCCCGGCTCCAGCCCGGCCAGCGCGATGCCATCGCTGTCGGCAGCGCCTTCCCCCATCAGGTTGTCCTCTGGGTTCTGGCGGGTCACGAACCCGGCGAACATCGCAGCGGTTTTTTTGCGCACCAACTCGGCGTCGTCATACTGGTCGAGCTCGTTGAGCTTGACCAGGGCCCGCGACAACCACGGCTCACCTCGGATCTGGCCCGGACGCAGCACACGGAACAGGTGGATGATTTCCTTTGCATCGATGCGCACCGTGTCCATGCCACCCTGGCCCGACATCGGGGCCAGTCGCCCGTCTTCGGGGTGCGAGCGGTACAGGTGGTAGGCCACGCGGCGACCGAGGCTGTCGAACTCGATTCCGGAGCGCACCACGTTGCCCGAGGGCAGATCGGTGTTCAGATGGATCGGCAGGTGCTCGGGCTCCAGCAACTGGAGCTGCAGGGGCACCACCAGCCCATCTTCCGGACGGCGTGGCCGCAGGCGGATCAGGCATTCGCCGCCTTCGAGCATCGCGCGGCAGGCCAAGGCTTGCAGGCCGTAGAAGTCGGTCTGCCCGGCGGCGTCGGCCTCCGCCGTCCAGTCGCGCCACAGCGCCTGCACTTCAGCCTTGAACGCCTCGTCGGGCGACAGGCTCTGGGGCTTGATGCCGGTGCCGACCGCGTTGGCGACGAAGGCTTCGATACCGGCCTGCGCCCAGGCATTGCGGCGCACGAGGTCACGGCTCTTGCCACGCAGTTCGGCATTGGTCGCCAGCATTGCCGCGACCGCGCCGGGGTTGCCGGGCATCCACGCCAGCGAGCGACGGCCACGGCCCGCCGCTTCGTGAACCGGAGACTGACCGAAGAGGCTTCGAATCTTGGAATACCAAGCCATCAGAACCCCTTCGAGGTCGTGACCCGGATCTGGCGCGGTGCGCCAGGCAAGAGGCCGGTTTCGGCTGCCTGCTGCAACAGGCCGCGCTTGACCTCGCGAATCGCGGCCTTCAGGTCATCGACCGAGCGGTACTCGACTGTCTTGTCGCCGAAGGTGACGCGGTGTTCGCCCTTGGCGAGCGCGGATTCCAGCGCCTGGAGTTGGACTTCTGTGTAGGCCATCAGCGGTACACCACGAGATTGATTTCGGAGGAGTCGTCGAACGACGCTGCGGTCGTCGCGCAGGAGATGTCGACGTACTGGGCCGTCTTTAGGTCGGAGCTGGCGCGCACGACGGCTACGCGCTGCTGACCGGTGTTGGTGCTGCTGCGGGCGAGCGCCGTCCAGCAGTAGTTCGCATCCGGCATCGCCACGGCGAAATGCACGCGGTACCGGCCCGCCGCCGTGCGCACGACGCTGGCCACATTGCGCGCACTGGCGATCACGACCTGACCGCCCACGTAGCCGAAGCTGACCCACACCCGGGCGAGGCCTGGATGCGTGGCGTCGATCTTGGTCTTGACCTCGAAACCAATGCGCGCCGCCAGTGCGCCAATGCTGGACGCGAGGCTCATCAGGCCAGCGCTCCGTCAAAGATCACGACGAAGTCGGTATCGGTGTTCCCGACATCGCTGGCCGCCACCGCACCGATGTTGGTGCGGGCCTGCAGTTGCTCGGCCACCGTCAGGGTCTGCGCCGCGTCGAAACGCACGCGCAGATTGACTGCGGCCAGAAGCGCATCCAGTCCCGTGGTGCCGTTCTGCAGCAACTGCTGGATTTCCACCAGGGTGTCGTAGGCGGCGTCCGCGCCACCCAAAATGTCGGCCTTGAGCGCGTCGAGCAGCGACACGATCTTGTTCGACGAGTAGGTGCTGGAGGTGGCGATCTGGCTGTCGTCGATGGCGGTGGCGGACAGCACCGCCGCCTTCAGTTCGTTGATCGCCGCGACCAGACTCGACTTGTCGGTGGTGGACAGGCCAGCGAGATTGCCCGCCGTCGCCCGGACGTCGTTGAACTCCTGGGCGACCCGGATGACCAGGCTCTCGATACGGGTGGCAAGACTCATGAAAACTCCTCTGAAAATCAGGACAGCCAGCGGGGATCAGCGAAGCCAGCGGCTTCGGATGACCCGCCGCCGTGATGGGGTTGCAGAAACAGAAAGGCCACCTCGTTGGGTGGCCTCGTCTGGGTCGAATGCTTGAATCGGGGGTGGCTCATCCGGTGGCCGTTCCATCCCGAGTTGGCGCTCCAGTTCGCGCCAGTGGCGTTCCTCGAAGCGATCCAGGCCCGCCGCCGATGCGGCCGCCCGGGCGTACACGTAGCAGTCGAGCGCTTCATTGCGCTCGCGCATCTTTTGCCACTCGCGCACCGGGAAGCCGTTGCGGTCGCGGCGGGTAATCAACTGTTCGGCGCAGAGCTGCTGGATGAACTCGGCGTCGATCTTTGGCAGGTGGACGAACCCCGTCGGGTAGACGGTGGTCACGCCGTCCTCGCTGACGTCCGCGCCCTTGCGCAGGTTGTTGTAGAACTCCAACTTGGCGA
Organism: Pseudomonadota bacterium; assembly: GCA_023396625.1. GTDB lineage: Bacteria > Pseudomonadota > Gammaproteobacteria > Burkholderiales > Burkholderiaceae_C > JAEWVY01. The sequence goes on from JAEWVY010000395.1 coordinate 18,256, forward strand.
TGCCGACCGCCACCGAGAACACCTTGATGCCCCGGCGCAGCTTCTTGCCGCCTTGCGAAACATCGATGGCCGTCGGCGTGCCGATCAGGGCTGCGCCGCGCGGCACCCCTTTGACCGGCATCACGCGCGGGTCACGGCAGGCACGCACAAAGGCGTAGGCCTCCTGCGTCGCAAAGCCGGTGTCAAGGGCGAAACGGGCCAGCGGCATCGCCGCGCCCGAGGCGTGCGTCCAGTTTTCGGCAAGCAACTCGGCCAGTCGCTTCCACACTGCGTCGCGGGCGGTGTCGCCCATCAGCACGCGGTGTTCGACCAGCCAGGATTCCTTGCCGCGCCCAAACGCCCAGATCGATGCCTCGATGCGATCCTTCTGCACGTCGGCAGCGCCCACCAGGAGCAATCCACCCGGTGGCACCGTGCCGATCCGGTATTCCTCGCGGCGCTCGACCAGCCGTTGCCAGTCGGGCGCTTCGCCTTCCTCGACCCAGGTCTCACCCAGCTCGGTGTTCTTGAAGGTCTTGATGGCGGCCGCCGACCCCGATTCCTTGTTCACCGAGCTTTCCCACGCGGCGGCAATGTCGCGCCACCCACTGGTTCGTTGCAGCCGAGGGCTACGACGCGATGGGGCGCGCCCGGCCTGCGCCTGCGCCAGTGACCGCCGACTCCGAACTCGACGCAGCCGTGACGGCAGCCGAGGCCACGTGGGCGCAAGAAAAGGCGGCCGCCAAACCTCGCACCCGCGAGAACAGCAAGCAGGCCACCGTGATCCAGATGCTGCGGCGCCCCGAAGGGGCAACGGTGCAGCAGATCTGCGAGACCACCGGCTGGCAGGCGCACACGGTGCGCGGCACCTTTGCCGGAGCCTTCAAGAAGAAGCTTGGCCTGACCATCGTCTCGGACAAGGCCCAAGGTGGCGAGCGGGTCTACCGGATCGCCGCAGAAGCCTGATCGCCACGCCAACACCCAGGAGAACATCCATGAGCACCATGACCATCACCATCGAACGCACGCCTCGCACCCTTCAGTTTGGCGACACCACCTTGCAGGTCGAGGAGTTGAGCGTCCGATTGCCGTTTGCCCGCAAGCCTGCCGACTTGGACGAAGTTGGCGGCCAGGGTCAGACCAAGGTCTACGTCACCGAGACGAAGGAACTCACCGTCGACGAGTTCGATGCCTTTGCCCGCAGCCTGTTGGTATCGCGCGACTGGCTGCGTGGCAAAGGTGGCGGCACTTGTGACGGCTATCTTTGCGTCGAGGTCACCGCACCGGGTCGCCCCTACCTTTACGTGAATCCAGAGGGCGGCGACTACGCACGCTACGTGGCCCGTCTCGGGTGATCGAAATAGATTGAGAAAGAAGCCAAGAACAGCTTGGCTTCTCAATCGAACAGCGCGTTACTACGGGTGTCGCAACGATCAACCCCAAGGAGCCAGAGATGAACACCAACCAACAGATCCCCGCCACCCAGAACGAAGCCTGGGGCTTCTGGGGCACGATGAACGAACACGCCAGCACCGCGTGGCCCCTGGCGATGAGGGCCATCTCGGACGCCACCAGCCAGCCCCTCGAATCAGTCCAGGTCTTCCTCGACAGCCGCCACGGACGCCACTTTGCGGACGATGTGCAAAACGGGCTGTACCAGGGCCAGACCCTAGCGGACGCGATCAACGCCGCCACCCAACAGTGGATGGGCTGGACGATTGGCCGCCAGACCAGCAAGCAGTACGGCATCCCGCGCGGCCTGCCTTACCTGACGGGCTTTGTGATTCACTGCGAGATCAACGAGGAGTCGCTCGCCGCCTGATCATCGAACAGCGCGCCATCCGACTCGCGGGTGGCTTGCTTGCCAGCCCATTCCTGCCAGCGCCGCACGATCACGTCCACGTACTTAGGGTCGAGTTCGATCAGCCGTGCCAGCCGCCCTGACTTTTCGGCGGCGATCAGCGTCGTGCCGGAGCCCCCGAACGGGTCGAGCACCACGTTGCCCGGTCGGCTCGAATTGCGTATCGCGCGCTCGACCAACTCCACCGGCTTCATCGTCGGATGCAGGTCGTTCTTCTGCGGCTTCTTGATGTTCCAGACGTCACCCTGGTCGCGGTCGCCGCACCAGTGACGCTGCGCGCCCTCGGGCCATCCGTACAAGATTGGCTCGTACTGGCGCTGGTAGTCGGCCCGGCCCAGCGTGAAGGTGTTCTTGGCCCAGATGATGAACGTCGACCACTTTCCACCGGCGGCACGGAACGCTGCCTGCAGCACATCCAGTTCGCTGGACGACATCGCCACGTAGATGCCGCCCCGGCAGTTCCCGATGGTCGGCGTCAACGCCGCCAGCAGGAAGTCGTAGAAGCCGTCGCCGAGGTTGTCGTTCAGGATCGCGCGATCCTTGCCGCGCATCTTGTCCTTGGCGCTGTTGGCGTAGTTCACGTTGTACGGCGGGTCGGTGAAGACCATATCCACCGGCTCGCCATCGAGAACCCGGTCGTAGCTCTCAGCCACAGTGGAGTCGCCACACAGCAGACGGTGGCCACCGAGCAGCCAGACATCGCCCGGGCGCGAGACGGGTGTCTCTGACACCTCGGGCACCGCATCGTCATCGGTTTCGCCTTCGCCATCCGGCTCGTCGCCCGCCATCAATTCCGCAAGTGCATCGGCATCGAAGCCGGTCAGCGACACGTCGAAGTCGTCATCCTGAAGGGACGCGATCTCGATGCGCAGCATCGCGTCGTCCCAGCCCGCGTTCTCGGCGATGCGGTTGTCCGCGATCACCAGGGCCCGGCGCTGCGTCGCGCTCAGATGATCGAGCACCACCACCGGCACCACCGCCAGCCCGAGCTTCTGCGCAGCAGCAAGCCGTCCGTGCCCGGCCACGATGACACCATCGCTACCGGCGAGGATCGGATTGGTGAATCCGAACTCGGCAATCGAGGCAGCGATCTGCGCCACCTGATCGTCCGAGTGGGTGCGCGCATTGCGGGCGTAGGGCAGCAGTTTGGCGGTCGGCCACTGCTCGATCTTGTCGGCAAACCACGAGGCGGTCATTGCGCTACCTCCGTGGTGGCCAGACGTTCACTGGCGACGTCATCGAAGGATTGGCCGGTGGCCAGCAACGTGACGGGCACGCCGGAGTGGTTCTGCTGGAAGCGCTTGATGGCGACGTCCACGTACTCCGGCGCGATCTCAACGCTGCGACACACACGACCGGTGCGCTGCCCGGCCAGCATCGTCGTGCCGCTGCCGCCAAAAGGTTCGAACACGATGTCGCCTGCGTCCGTGTAGGCCTCGATCACGAACTCCGGCAACGCCACCGGGAACACAGCCGGGTGGTCGATGTCCTGACCGATCTTGCCCTTGTGACGCATCACGCGGATCACCGAGTCGGGAATCCGGGTGTCCTGCGTCGGCTGCCCCTTGTGCGTCCAGCCGCCGACCTCGCCGTCCTTGCCGCGCATCGCCGTGGACGAGCCATCGGCACGCAGGTGCGACTCCTGGCCCGCGTGCTTGCAGGGCACGATCTTGTTGGGCTTGCGGCTGGCGCGGTTGAAGTGAAATACGAACTCGAAACTCGGCGCAAAGCGACCAGCCCAGTCTCCGGGCATCCCCGGTCCTTGATCCCAGACGTACCACGCGAAGCGCCGCCAACCCTGCGTGCGCATCCAGCCAAGCCACGCATCCCAATACGGGATGACTTCGTTGTCGCGGTGGATCAACCCGAGGTTGACCAGCACCTGGCCGTCGTCGGCCGTTGGCACGTTGGCAAATACGCCGCGCATCAGGCCATCCCAATCCTTGACACCGCCGCTGGTGTAGTCACGCTGGTTGCCGTAAGGCGGTGAGGTGAAGCACAGCCGGGCCGCATCGCCCTGCATCAGCGTGGCGACTGCTGTCGGGTCGGTGGCATCGCCACAGATCAGACGGTGGGAGCCGATGGCCCAGACATCGCCGGTGCGGGACACCGGCACCACAGGGGCATCCGGCACATCATCAGCAGCGTCCGGTTCGTCGGCATCTGCCTCCTGGTCGGCGTCATCGGTTTCCACCTCGTCAGCGAGCAAGGCCTCGATCTCAGCATCCTCGAAACCGGTCAACGCAAGGTCGTACCCGGCCTCGGACAGCTCGGCCATCTCCAGCGCCAGCATCTCCTCGTTCCAACCGGCGTCGAGCGCCAGCCGGTTGTCAGAGATGACGTAGGCACGCTTCTGCGTGGGCGAGAGGTGCGCCAGTTCTATGACCGGCACCTGATCCAGCCCGAGCTTGCGCGCGGCGGCCAGACGACCGTGGCCCGCGATGATCCCGTTGTCGCCGTCCACCAGAACCGGATTCGTCCAGCCGTACTCGACGATGCTGGCGGCGATCTTGGCCACCTGCTCATCCGTGTGCGTGCGTGGATTACGGGCGTAGGGGATCAGCGCCTCGACCTTGCGGTACTCGACGTTGAGCGTGTTCAGAATCGGTTCCTCAAAAGGAAAGCCCGCCGACGGAAAACCGTGGGCGGGCTCGTGATGGGTGCGGACTGGTGCGGGTGCAAACTGCAAACCCTGCAAACCTTGGTTTGCAGTCGGACGCTAGACGACTGCCGCGCTCGCGCCCCCCGCATTGCGATTTGGGAAGGAAGGACCCCTTTTGCCTGGGCCTATCGCCTCAACCGTCACCGCTGTCCAGAAGATAGCCGAAATACTACCCCCGACCGGGCTGTTTTGTTGCAGGGCTGGCGGGCCTCGAAACGGACAAGCAAGGCAAAGCAGGGACAAGCGCGGCAAGCATTACCCTAAATTGCCCACGTTTTTGGAAGGCAACCGCACGCCTTCGCTGTTGAGGTTCGCAGCCACGATCTCCATTGCCCTCTGCCAACGCCGCCACGCCGTCGTCCGGTCGCAGGCAAAGCGAATCGTGATGTCCCTCCAGCCGTAGCGCTTGGCCCGCATCCACACGAGATGGCGCTGCTCGACCTCGAGCCACTGCACCCAGCGCATCGTCTCCAGCATCCGGTCGATGGCCTCGGGGCTTGGTGGGAAGGGTCGGTACACCTTCTCGTCGGCAGCAAAGGCTTCCCACTCCTTGCGAACGAAGGCGGGCCAACAATTGAAGTAGCCCTGCACACGTACAGGGGGCAGGCGTCGTCCGGTGGTGGCGGCCTCTTCGAAGCGTGCTGCCACGTCGTCGCTTGTCCACTCAGCCATGACGCGTCCCTCCCAGCCCGTACAGACGTTCACCAATGCGTCGCACGATCTCGCGTTCGATGAAGTCCAGACGGTCGTCGGACGCGTTGACCACCAGGATGTGTTGATCACGCCAGCCACGTTCCTTGATGACGTCCAGATCGGTGGCTTGTGGCTGCAGCCGACCAAGGGGGCAGCGGTATTGGGGTGTCGGAACCTTCACGTCACACCTCCTGCGTCTCGACTGCCCAGTGCAGCAGGGCCAGTGCGTCGGCTTCGTTGTCGTCGACTGGGGTGTGACCACGCTCGCGGACGGACGTGATCATTTCGTCCTTGCCCGCGTTGCCTTTGCCGGTTGCGTGCTTCTTGATCGTGCCGACCGGAACGCCCTGGTAGGGGATGTTGTGATGGTCACACCACGCAGTCAGGTGCCCCATGAATCCGCCGTAGGCGTGCGCCGCGTCAACGCCAGCGTGCCTCCGAACTTCCTCGAAGAACACCGCGTTGATGTGATTGCTGACCGACAGCAGTTCGTTGAGCCAGCGCTTGAATCGAAGGAAACGCATCCCGCCGCCTTCAAATCGCTGCGGCTTGAAGTGCTCCGTGCCGCTGGTGATGGTGCCGTCCAGGTGCTGCAGAGCCCACCCGGTGTGTGTGCCCAGATCAAGGGCCAGGATTGTCGTGTTCATGCTTTTTATCCTTTCGCGCTTCTGTCTGACGCAGCCGACGCAGTCAGTCGAAACACTCCATGAGGTGCGCGTCACGCACGCGTGTAGAGAGTTACGAGGAACAGCGTCAGCTGCGTCAGACGATGCGGTTTCCATAGAGATCAGTTGTCGGCATAAGGCGTGTAGGCGGCCGTGGGCGGGGTCTTGAGCCCGATCCCCTGAAACCCGCGCACGCCCATGCCGTTGCGCCACTTCTCCACGCCCCTGGTGATGAGCAGATCGGAGAAGCGGCGTTGCGAGCCGATGAATTCACCCGCTGCCTCGGCCCACAGCTTCCAGTCGTTGAACAGTTCGGCAGTCAAAGACTTCGCAGTGGCCACACGAACGCAGCGCTCATCCAGCCACCGGCCCAACGCGTCCTCGGCTTCGAAGTACTCCTCAGTGGCGTCGACGACTTGCTGCGGGAGATCGAGACGTCCCAGGCGTTGCCAGTCGAGGCATCCCTGTACCGCCCAGGCCAGGATGCCGTCGCGCTCGGCCAGCAATTTCTGCTGCAGGTGCTTGTCTCGTCGCTCGGGCGGCACGGTGATCGTGAAGGGGATCAGGTGCAGCCGTCGCTTCATCGCCTCGTCAATGTTGCGAATGGCAGGCTTGTGATTGCCCGCGACGAACAACTTGAATTGAGGGAAAAACTCGAAGAAGTCCTGCCGCATAAAGCGCGCAGAGATCTTGTCGCCCCCGGTCAGGTTCTTGACCTTCGACTCTGCCCAGCGCCGCCCCTGCTCGGTCTCAATTGCCGCCACGAAGCGCGCCCCACGCAGACCGGCCATGTCGGTCGGATGCCGGTCGGTGCGCGTTTCCATAAACGTGTCCATCGGCGCGTTGGTGGCGTAATCGCCGAGGATGGTGGCCAACGTGTTCACGAACACCGACTTGCCATTCGCGCCAGTGCCGTACAGGAAAAATAGGGCGTGCTCCCGGGTAGATCCGGTCAGCGCGTAGCCCACCATCCGCTGCAAATAGACCTGCAGCTCCTTGTCACCACCCGTGACCTCATCGAGGAACTGCCGCCAAGTTGGGCAGTCGCCACCGGGTGTGGCCGTGGTGATCTTGGTCATCCGGTCGGCGCGGTCGTGTGGGCGTAGACGTCCGGTCTTAAGGTCGACGACGCCACCAGGTGTGTTGAGCAGCCACGGATCTGCATCCCATTCGTCGGTCGTGGCCGCGTGCCTGCGATCCGCCCGTGCCAGCCGTTCGACACCGCCCACGGTGCTGGATGCCGCAAGTTTGGCCGCGACCTTGGGGTTGTTGGCGTTGATAGCAGCGTGACGACAGACGTGGCGGATGAGATCGGCGGCAGCCAAGGTGTCCTCGGTGCGCCAGCGGAGACCATCCCAGACCAGCCACCGACCCCAGCCCGCGACATAGCGCCAGTCGCGGTGATAGCGGCGCGTGAATGACAGCGCCAGCGCGTCCTCGGTGCCCCATACCGAGTCCTCGATTCCGCCACCAGCGCTTGTCGGATCGCGCTCGGGGTCGTCCGATATGAGATGCATCTGAAGGCGCGGGCCATGAGCAATGAAGCCCGCGACATCGAAGCCTTCGTTCTTGGCATCGGCCGCATCCCAGCCATCAGCAGCGTCCTCGGGCGGGTACAGGATGTAGCAGGACTTTGCACCAGCCAGCAGCAGCGCCTGGGAGGCTCGATCCGCGTATTCCCAACCCGGCTTGTCCTTGTCGGGCCAGATGAGCACAGATTTGCCTGCCAGCGGCGACCAGTCGGTTTTGTCAACCGGCGCGTTGGCTCCGTGCATCGCAGTGGTGGCACAAATGCCAAAGCCGATCAGCGTCTGTGCGCACTTCTCACCTTCAACCAGGACGACTGTGTCTACCGACAGGAGCCCCGGCTGGTTGTAAAGCGGACGTGTCTCAGGCGGAGCCATCTTGCGTCGCTTGGCATCCCACGGCCGGAACTCCTTCTTGCGACCGGGTGGGTCGTAGCGGTAGACGACCGCAATCAGCTTGCCTGTGGCGTCCAGGTAATCCCACTTGGCCGTGGCTGGACCGAGATCGTCGACCGGTACTTCCTTCTTGACTTTACGCATCGGTAGCGACCGCGAGCGCCCGAGCAGGTCAGCAGCGGCGTCCAGCACGCGGGGAAAGTCGCTGTGAACGTCGATGCCGCAGTAGCCGCCGATCAGCGCATAGATGTCGCCGCCTGAGTTGTCGGCACGATCCGTCCACAGACCGACCTTCTCACCTTCGAGCACCACCTCTAGGCTGTCACCTGGACTGCCGAGGATGTCGCCGATCAGGAACTTGCCACGGCGCTTCTTGCCAGCCGGAAACATCGTGGTCAGCACCGACTCCAGTCGCGCCAGCAGTTCGGTGCGAATCTCGTCTCGTTCAGACTCCCTGTTGCGCTCCGCAGATTGGGTTGTGTCGTTGAAGTCGATCATTCGGCTCCCTCGACAGGTGCGTCCGCGTCCTGGACATCACGGCCCTGGACGGCGGTGGTAAGCGTGGCCCACGCAGAGAGATCGGACAGGCGGTAGCGCACCAGACCGCCCATCAAGTAGTGCGGAATCCGGTACTTGGTGCGCATCGCGTGATCGGCGAACCAGTAGTACGGCAGGCGCAACGCGGCGGCCGCCTGCTTGGCAT